>JBPOJO010000771.1:0-13224 GCA_052033485.1 Bacteroidota bacterium
GCGACACGCTCCTCCCAGTACGCACTCTGTCGCTCGCGTGACACCTCCTCCCCCTCCGCAAGCTACAGCTCCCGGTACACGCGCCTCCAAGTCCGCAAGCTAAAGCACGCGGTACACCTCCTCCACAGCCGCAAGCGAAAGCTCGCGGGACACGCCGGCTGAGTAAATACAAAAGTTTTAGGTACTATTCTTCCAAGGTGATGGCACCATAAACCGGTTTTGACTCATTGTCGCACTTGTCTTTGAACTTAACATAAATTGTTCGATAGCCCAAAGCCGGCACTTCCCACTCAAAATCGGCTTTATATTCCTGCCAAATTGCTTCCAAACCCTTAAATTCGGGAGAATTGGAAACAGCCATAAAGTCTGCTCCCTGCGCATTCAAAGAAACTTTAACTTTTGTGCCTTTGCCTATAGGTCTGCCCCCATTGAGCTTCACTTGTCCACCGACAGGCGGAGTTGCGTCGAGGAGAATTTTCGCACTGATAGGCGAAGTGGCATTTCCGGCTTGGTCTTTAAAGCGAACATACAAAGTTTTTTCGCCGTCGCGCCCCGTCAAAACCCATTTTTTTGTGGGCGAAAAAGGCTCCCAATGGGCAGGAGGCGTGAAATGACGGTCATTCGCAATCATCATTTCGGTTGCCTCGTCTGCTTTCAAACTTAAATCAACTTCGTGTTTATTCACAAAAGGTTTGCCTTCATTAATTAACATTTCTTCATTAAAAGGAGCTTGCCTGTCAAGTACAATTTTCTGAGAAAGTGTCGCACTGCAATTCCCCAAATCGTCGCAAAATTGAAGATAAACGGTCTTTTCGCCGTCATCGCCGTCGAGTTGCCAATTATGCAAAAGAACTTTAAAGGGTAATAATTGCGAATTGGCAAAACCGGCATCGTTGCTGATTTTAACTTTCGTCGCATCACGCGCATAGAGCCACAGCGAAACGTATTTATTGATGTTATTGGTAAATTTCGCGCCTTTGTCCAATTCAAATTTTCCTTCCGTCGGAGCAGTGCGGTCAACACCGATTTTAGCCGCAACGGGTTTTGAAATGTTTGCGGGGTCGCTCGTGCGGTCTTTAAATTTTGCATAAACAATTTTCAGACCGTCGCCTGAGGGCAATTTCCATAATTTTTTCGGCGAAAAAGGCTCCCAAGCACCGTCGGAAAATTCATAAGAATTTGAAATCCACATCATTTTCGCGCCGCGCGCATCTATCGAAAGCTCCACTTCATCTGTATTTGTGCCTTTTTTGCCTTCATTGATAGTAATGTTGACATCAAGCGGCGGCGTGCGGTCGAGCTTAATGGTCGCGCTGAGAATGTCCGAAACATTGCCGGCTTCGTCCATAAACTGCGCATAAACGGTTTTCATGCCGTCTTCGCCCGGCAGAGAAAAGTTAATATTTTTATCGTCATAAAAACGCCATTTTGCCGCTTTGAGGTCGGGCGATGTGCCTATACGCATCATACTTGCGCCGCGCGCATTGCAAACCAAAACGACAACTTTGTTAGGGTCATTGGTCAAAGTATCGCCGCGGTTGATTTGAAAATCACAATCCTGCGGCGGTTGCGTATCGAGGATTATCACGTCGGAAACGGTATCGCTGACGTTTTTAGCTTCATCGCGAAACCTTGCCACAACCTTTTTCAAACCGTCTTCGCCCGTGATACGCCACGGATTTGACTGATTGTAAGGCACCCACGTTACCCCCGTAAAATCGGCGGTATTTGAAAACTGCATTTCACTTGCTCCCCTCGAAAAAATACTCAAAGTAACTTCTTGCGAATTTGTGTAAGTGGCATTTTGATTGACATGCAGCTTATTATCAAGCGGTGCTTTCGTATCTAAAACAATTTTATCATGGACAATTTCGGAAACATTGCCTGCTTTATCCCGATATTTTACATAGACATATTTTTCGGAATCGCCGCCGCCGCCTAAGCTCCAATCTTTGTAATCTTCACGAAAAATTTCCCATTTGGCATCAAAAAAAGAACCGACGTTCGATATCATCATATAGCGCGCATCATCGCAGGCGAGCTTTAAATCCACTTTTCCTTCGGGGTTATTGGTAACTTTTCTGCCGTCGCTTGTTTTGAAAGCATCGGCGGTAAAAAGTTCGACTTTGGCGTTTCTCGGAGGCGATTTATCGAGAATAATTTCGTCAGAAACGACTTCCGAAACATTTTCAGAGGCATCTTTGAATTTGACAAAAACCTTTTTTGTGCCCTCGGCATCGTTGTCAAGTGTCCAAATCGGAATAACAATATTAAATGGCTGCCATAAGCCGCCGTGAAAATCTTCTTTATTGCTTAACATCATTTGCGAGGCACCCGTTGCGGAAACTTTCAAATGCACTTTTTGGTCGCGTGTGTATTTATTTCCGTTATTAATCAAGATTTTACAAAAAGACGGCGGCGCAAGGTCGAGGTAGATTCGGGCGGTTACGTAGCGTGTAAAATTGCCGACACGGTCTTTGAAACGCACCGCAACAATCCTCTCGCCTGTTTCGGAGGGGTTCGGCAAATTGTATTCAACTTCTTTCGCATAAGGTTTCCAATCTTCCTTTGCCACTTGGTATTCAATCGCTTCATCGGCATAAAGGGTAAGTTTAACTTTGCTTTCGCTTGTAAATCTGCCCCCCTCGTTGATTTTAATGCGAAAGTCAGACGGCGGCGTGCGGTCGAGCACAATGGTATCCAAAGCGGGTTCGGAAAGATTGCCTGCACCGTCTTTAAATTGCGCATAAACGTGCTTTACGCCGTCGAGTCCGAATAATTTCCACTTGTCCACTCGCTCATTGTAAGGCACCCAACGTGTTTCCAAAAAGTCGCTTCGATTGCTTATGCGCATTTGCACGGCTTCTCTTGCAGAAATTTCGAGAAAAACAATCTGTTCGGCTGAATTTGTAAATTCCGCGCCCGCGTTGATAGTAATGCTGCAATCGGTCGGACCTTGCCTGTCAAGCTCTATTTGAGCGACGTCAACTTCCTAAATGATAGTTTTTGAGGCATCACGAAACTTTGCATAGACCGTTTTGACCCCGTCTTCTCTTGCATCTAATTTGTAATTTGCCTTCGCTTGCTCATAAGGCACCCAACGCGCACCGATAAAACTACCGTTGTTGCTTATCATCATTTCCGCTGCCCCTTTTGCGAAAACTTTAAGGTTTACTTTTCCGTCTTGCGCATTCGTAACAGACGCACCGTTGTTGATGCTGATGATGCCGTTAATAGCTTGCGAAAAAACCATGGGCGAGGCAAGCAAAGCCGACAGCAGCAAAAAAATTGAAAAAAGAACAGATTTCAGCATACGCATCTGCAAAAAATTTGAAATATAAATTGCTAATTGATGTAACATACTCAAAAACGATTAATGTCTTGATGAAATTGCACGACAAATGAAAATATAAACATATTGTCTTACAAACAAATAAAAAACCATACTTGCATCAAAATTTATTTTTTTTCAAAAAAACAAAAAAAAAGTCATTGATTCAATTTTTCGAACAAATTTAATGAATTTTGACAAGCAAATTTTATTTCATAATTCCTTTTGCAAAAGGAACTAAGGAATGTATGTGAAGAAACAAGCATTTTTTGCGCCGAAAAGATATTTTTTGAAAAAAACTTCATCATTTTTATTTAGTCTGTTATGTTTTTTTAATTTCAAATGTATTTTTTTTTGTAATAAAAATTAAAAAAATAAATGGGAGGCTTCAGCCTGTGAGAAAAAAGCTTTTTTTGAAAAAAACGCCTTTTTCGGTTTTTTTTAATATCTTTGCCGAGAGGCTTGTTAAAAACTTAAAACATTTTCAAGGCTTTGTGCTTTTTAAGTTCACCGTCATCAAGAAATTGCTCGTGAAAAAATTTAAAACTGATTAAAATAAGCAACTGTTTAGCCCGAGTTTACCGCGAGTTATCAGCTTGCTGATTGGCGTTAAAGTCGCAAACTAACTGCTTGCTGTACAAGTTTTTGCAAGCCGGCTAAATGTTTACAAAAATATAAAATTACATCGAAAGAAGATTTGACCGGATATGAATTTTTTTTACGGAGCTTTTTTTATTGTCTTACTGTTTTTTCAAATTAAAAGCAGCGAGGCGCAAAACTTAAACATCACAGAAAATGTGCTCGGAAAGCACATCGGGGACAGTTTTGTGTTTTTTCGCGATGCCCAAAAGTCGTTTACTTTTGCAGAAATGCTTCATTCAAAAGATGATTTTTTTGAAAAAAGTGGCGCGCAAGTCCCTAATTTTCAAATTTATGACGGCAATATTTGGTCAAAAATTACTTTACGCTCCGAGTTGAAAGAAATTTTGTATTTTCATTGCAACTATACGCATCTCAACGAAATTACCTTTTGGCAAAAATTTGAAGACGGAAGTGTTAAACGAACGCAACTCGGTATATTAGCCGACCGTGATAAAATGCCTTTCGGCTTGCATACCTACGTGATTCCCCTTGATTTTCAAGCACATAAGGAAATTGAAATTTTTATTTGTACCTATACGAATACCGTTCATTTGTTGCCCTTTTCGGTGATGCGGGCAGACGAGTTGATTCGGGAAAAACAAAAAACCGACTTACTTTACGGCATATTTTTCGGCATTTTTTTGATAACTTTCGTCTACAATATTTTTCTTTTTTTCTCCGTTCGCGATGTTTCCTACTTTTTTTATGCCTGTTATGTCGCTTGTTTGGGTTTTTATGCAGCCGGTTACAAGGGCTATTTAGCGTACAAAGTTTTTGAAAATAATCCCCTCGCCGCAATCCTTTCAACAGTCATTTTTGCGGGATTGAGCGGCACTTTTGCGGGTATTTTTAGCTATTTTTTTTTAGGACAAGAAAAAATTCCGAAAAAACCGCGTCGAATATTGTTTTTTATTATTGCTTCATACGGTTCGGGGACGATTATCTCTCTTTTTAACGGCACAATCGGCATTTATGTCATACAATTTTCCGCCTTAGTCGGCAGTTTGCTTTTGCCCTTTGTCGGTTATTTTTCGCTTAAATCCGGCTTCTCGCCTGCCCGTTATTACCTCGCCGCTTGGACGGTTTTGGTCTTTTTTGTGTTTATTTTTATGCTGAAAGAATTTAATGTATTTTCACTTAATTTTTTCACGGATAATTGCATATTCATCGGCGGAACGATTGAAATTTCGTTTTTGTCGCTTGCCCTTGCCGATAAAATTAACTTTATTAAACAATCCATCATCAAAGAAATTTCGGAAAAAGAAAAAGCACAGCAAGAAACCTTGCGGCTGACTCTACAAAACGAACAAATCATTACGTCTCAAAAACAAGTTCTTGAAAAAGAGGTGCACCGGCGCACTTCTAAGTTAAAAAGCACGGTTGAAGAATTGCAGCAAATCAATGAAGAATTGAAAATTACGATGGAAAAAATGGAAGAGCAGTCTTTGTTGATTGAAAAAAAGAACAAAACAATTTCCGAAAGCATACATTACGCCGGCAAAATTCAAAGTGCCTTAATGCCTGATATTAAGGAACTGTCAGCCTTTTTTCTGCAATATTTCGTCTTGTATTTCCCGCGCGACATCGTGAGCGGTGATTTTTATTGGTTTTATCCCTTTAAGCACGAAAATTTGCTTTTTATTGCCGCAGCCGATTGCACGGGGCACGGAATACCGGGCAGTTTGATGTCCATGATAGGCATCAACGCACTCAATCAAATCATTGCCGAGCATAACGAACGCGACACAGGGAAAATTTTGGACGAATTAGACCGCTTGATTATTAAGATTTTACAACAAAACAACGCCAAAGAAGTCATACGCGACGGCATGGACATTGCTCTTTGTAAAATTGATTTTCAGGAAAAAAATATTCAATTCAGCGGAGCCATGCGTCCTTTTTTCTTTTTCAAAAATAATATCCTTTTTGAAACCAAAGGCGACAAAATTCCGATTGCTAATGCCTATGGAGAAAAACGATATTACACCTCGCATACGATTCCTTTCGACAGCGGCGACAGTTTTTTTATTTTTTCGGACGGCATTATTGACCAATTTGACGGTGAGGACAAGAAAAAATTCGGCTCGGCGAAATTCAGAAAATTATTGAACGAAAACGTCAGTCAATTTCACGCTCTTGAAAAAGTCATTACCAAAGAATTTGAATCTTGGCGCGGCAATACCAATCAAACCGATGATATTCTTGTGATGGGGTTTAAATTTTAATGTTAAAATGGGTGGTTTTTCAAAAATTAAGCAAATATTTTCCATAAAAATTACTATTTTGGTCAAATAGCTATGATTTTGAACAGCCTACTTGTAAGGTTTTCAAGACCTCATAGGTTTTTGGCAAAATTAATTTCAGAGCAATAAGCCGATTAATGAAACATCGTCGCGTTGCTCGGCTTCACAACGAAAACTGTCAAAATTGTTTTCAAGCATTGTTTTTTGCTCGCTCATTTCTTGGGCAGCAACATTTTTTAAAATAGTTTTCAAATAACTGCTCCCCAAACGTTCTTTTTTGGGATTGTTTTGGTCTTGATAACCGTCGGTGAAAAAATAAAAAACAGTGTCAAAAGGCACTTCAAAGTATTGATTTTGAAATTCATTACTATTGCCGTCGCCGCCGAGATTTTTTCTGTCTCCCTTCAATTCAAAAAACTCACCCGCACTCACATAAGCAATTTGAGATTTTGCACCGGAAAAAATGACTGAAACGCTTCTTTTTTCGATATTTTTTTGAAAAATTCCGAGCGCGATTTCCATGCCGTCGTTATTTTTCTTTAATTCTTGTTTGAGAATTTTTCGCAAACCCGAATTGACATTTCTTAAAATTCGCCCCGCATCATCTTGTACTTTTTTGATATTGACCGTTTCATGCAGGAGTGTTGCGCCGAGCATACTCATGAACGCACCCGGTACGCCGTGCCCCGTACAATCCGCCAAAGCAAAAACAGCTTTATCTTCCGAAATTTTTGAAAACCAATAAAAATCACCCGAAACAACATTTCTTGGGCGAAAAATGATAAATAAATCGGGAAAAAAAGTGTGCATTTCCTCTTCTTCCGGCAAAATAACCGACTGAATATGAGAGGCATACCGAATACTTTTTTCCAAAATATCACTTGTACTTTTTAACTTTTGATAGGTAGAAGTAACCGTTTCTTTTTGTGTTTCGAGCGTTGAGGTTAAGACCAAAAGCTCCTCTTTTTGCAGTAAAATTTCATTGTTTTTTTGCGCCAAAATGCGATTTGCGCTTTGTTTTTGTTTCAAAACAAGCGCAATCAAAATTAACAACACAATGACGGCAAGCACAATAATCAAATAGGTGTTTTGCAGCCTTTTTTGTCGAAAAATTTCATTTTGAAAATCCTTTTCCTGAATTTGTTTTTGCACGGAAAGGTTTTCGGCTTCCAAACGCGATTTTTGCGCTAAATTTTTCAAACTGTCGGCTTTTCTTTGGTCTTTTTCCTGCCTTGCCCAATGCAGTAATTGCTCCGCTTCGGCATGTTTTTTGGCAATTTCCAATTCTTTTGCCCTTTTTTCGGAGGATATTTTATTCAATTCATTGTCTTTGGCAAGTAAAGCAAGCTCTTTTTCCTTTTTTTCGAGTTGCATTCTGCTTTCGAGCGTAGAAATTGCCTTGCTTTTTTCGAGATTAAAAACACTGTCCAAAATTATTTTTGAGTTTTCATAATAAAATAAGGCTTTTTGATAATCATTTTTCATTTTGTAAGCCGTGTATAAGTTCTCACTCAATAAGCCGATTTCGTGCATAAATTTATGCTCTTCGGCGAGTTTAAGGGCTTTTTCACCAATTTCAATGGACTTTTCAAAATCATTTTTGTTCAATAGCACTCCTGCCAAACCTCGCATTGAGGAAACGATGCCGGGCTTATAGCCGTTTTCTTCGCGAAGCTTGAGTGATTTTTCATACGCAATGATTGCGCTGTCATAAAGTTTTTGCTCCGAATAAATGCTGCCGAGATTGTGATATGTCGCGGCAATTCCTTTGATGTCTTTGAGTTCTTCTTTGATTTTCAAACTTTTTCGGTAATATTCATGCGCTTTTTCAAAATTCTTTTCTTCCGTATAAACGTTTCCTATGTTATTGAAACAAATTGCCTCGCCTTTTTTATCATCAACAAAAGCCTTTAAATCAAGACTTTTTTGATAATAATGAAGTGCCGCTTTAAAATCCCGCTGTATTTTATGAATATTGCCGATGTTGTTGTATAAGACGGAAATTCGGAGTTGATTGTTCAACTTTTCATCGCATTTCAGAGCCGTCAAATAATATTTCAAAGCATTGTCATAATCCCCACGATAATGACAAAGATTGCCCAAAATATTGCAGGTGTGAGAAATATATTTAAAATTATTGTTTTTTTGAAAAAATTGCAAACAATTAGTCAAAAGTTCATCGGCGCGCTCGTTTTCACCTTTGATATAAAAAATTCTTCCTTTGTAATATTCCGAAAGGATTAAACCGTGTTGATTTTTAAATTTTTCGCTGACTTCTTGTATTTTTTTTGCATAATAAAGACAAGAATCGGTGTTTTTCTTTTCATAATATTCCGCAAGTGTGCCAAAAATATTAATTCGAGACGTATCCGACGGCATTTTTGACAAAACAAGCCTCAAACTGTCCGGCAGTTTTTCTTTTTGTGCAAATATATTTTGTGCATCACAAAAGAAAAACAAGGGCAGCAAGAAAAATATTCGGACAAAAAATACGGCAAACTTTTGCATTTTTTTAACGAAAAATTATCAATAAAATTTATCCGATGCTTCAGCCCAAGCCTGTTAATGTATTCCAAACATCGGATAAACTTTTAAATCCTTAAACGTGCAAGGCGCGTTTGCCTGTTGCATCGAGGCAAGCCTCTTTAAATGCTTCCGTGTACGTCGGGTGTGCGTGCGACATACGCGCAACGTCTTCAGCCGAAGCGCGATACTCCATCGCTACGACTGCTTCGGCAATCATATCTGCGGCACGCGGTCCGAGAATGTGCGCTCCGAGAATTTCATCAGTTTTGGAATCGGCTAAAATTTTCACAAAACCGTCCAAATCCATGCTTGCTCGCGAGCGTCCGAGTGCGCGGAAAGGGAAATTTCCGACTTTGTAAGCAACGCCTTTTTCTTTCAACTGCTCTTCGGTATAGCCGACGCTTGCCGCTTCGGGCCAAGTATAAACCACGCCCGGAATGAGCAAATAATTGATGTGCGGCTTTTGCCCTGCAATCGTTTCGGCAACAAAAATGCCCTCTTCTTCCGCTTTATGCGCAAGCATAGCACCCTCAATTACGTCTCCGATTGCGTATATGCCTTTAACGGAAGTTTCGAGATGTTTGTCGACGGGAATTTTTCCGCGCTTATCGGGAGCGATACCGACGGCTTCAAGATTCAAACCCTGCGTGTAAGCCGAGCGACCGACCGAAAGCAAACAATAATCTCCCTTCAATTCGAGGGCTTTTCCGTCGAGAGATTCGGCTTTAACAACCGCTTCCTCGCCGACCGCTTCGGCAGCTGTAACCTTATGTTGCATAAAAAATTCCATGCCGATTTTTTTCAAAACGCGCATTAATTCTTTGCTCACGGCACCGTCCATACCCGGCACAATGCGGTCAAAATACTCAATTACGCTGACTTTTGAGCCTAAACGCGCATATACAGAGCCTAATTCCAAGCCGATAACGCCGCCGCCGATGACGATGAGGTGTTTCGGAATTTCTTGCAACTCTAATGCCTCTGTTGAAGTGATAATTCTTTTTTTATCATACTTCATAAAGGGCAAAATCGTTGGTTTTGAGCCTGTTGCGATGATAACTTTGTCGGTTTCAAGGACTTGAACGCCGCCGTCTTTGGCTTTAACCGCAATGTGATTTTTGTCGACAAATGAGCCTGTTCCGTTGAAAACATCAACTTTATTTTTTTTCATCAAAAAAGAAATGCCGTCGGAGGTAACTTTCACGACATCGCGTTTTCTTTTTATCATGGTCGGCATATCTGCTTTCAAATCCGCAAGACTGATGCCGTGCGCCTTAAAATTATGCGCGGCATTGTGAAAATGTTCTGACGAATCAAGCAATGCTTTTGAGGGAATGCAACCGACGTTGAGGCAAGTACCGCCCAAACTGTCGTATTTTTCAATGATTGCTGTTTTTAGTCCGAGTTGTCCGGCTCTGATTGCCGCGACGTATCCTCCGGGACCGGAGCCTATAATTATCAAGTCGTATTTCATATCAGGGAAAAAATGATGTACGGCGCAAATTAATTAATTTTGCATCATAAATAAAATTTTTTGTGAGAAGTTTTTTTTTCAGCCCAAAAAATGAACCGAAAAGCATTGACAGAGAAGCAAAAAATTTTTTTTTGCGTGCAGACAACCGCGTGTTAATATTTATTAAAATTTATAGTTTTGAAGTTAATTCCGAATCAGCCGCGAGGAATTGAGTGTTTTAAAATTAGTTTTTTGCGTTTTTTTGGCAAGTTGTTAAAATGTAGAAATTTTGTAACTATTTAGCCGGTTTGCCAAAGAATGTTGCGCGAGCTTTAGCTTGCGCCCTTACATTCGCTTGTTTCAGGATTTCTTCCTCTTAAATCCGCAAGCTAAAGCTCGCTGTACACTCCGTCTAAACAGTTACGAAATTTTTTTTGTAAAGATTTCTGTTTTAAAAAAAAAACTCGGATATTGCTCAAAAAAAAGCATGAAAACTGTTGAAACCAACCAAGACGTATTTGATTTCATTGAACAATTTGCTCAAACCGAATCGCGAAAACGGGAAAGTTGTGAGTTGATTCCGTTCTTTGAAAAAATAACAGGGTTTCCGCCGAAAATGTGGGGAAAAAGCATTATCGGTTTCGGAAAATATCACTACAAATATGCAAGCGGGCATGAGGGAGAATATCTTCTTGTCGGTTTTTCGCCGCGAAAAGCCGCTTTTTCGCTGTACGTTTTTACCGGTTTAGAAGAGCATGAACCGCTTTTAGAGGGCTTGGGCAAATTTAAAAGAGGAAAAGGGTGCATTTATGTCAATAAACTTTCTGACATTAACCTCGATAAATTGGAAGTTTTAATTCATAAAACCGCTCATTATTACAGCACAAAATATGAAAAAAATTAACCTCGAAATCAAATGGGCAGTAATTTTCATGGCTGTACTCTTGTTGTGGATGGTACTCGAAAAATTCACGGGTTTGCACGGCACGCACATTGACAAACATTTATACCTGACGAATCTTTTCGCGATTCCGGCGGTTTGGATATACGTTTTGGCTCTGAAAGAGAAACGGAAATCTTTGGGCGGTAAAATGACTTTTTTACAAGGTTTTATTTCCGGTATGTTCATAACGACAATCGTTACGATTTTTTCGCCTGTGAATCAATGGATTATCTCGGAAATTATCACGCCCGAATATTTTCCGAATGTCATTGAATACTCCATAAAAACCGGCTATCACAAAAGCCGCGAAGAGGCGGAAGCCTTTTTCAACTTAGAAAATTATATCATGCAAAGTGTCGTCGGCGCATTGGTCATGGGGAGCATAAGCTCGCTGATAGTGGCTTTTTTTGTAAAAAAAGGCTAAAACAGTCTTGCACAGGCAAGGGCGTTGGTATTTGAACAAATTTGTTGCGTTATTCCGAATTCATTTCAACTTAAAAATCTAAAACGAAATGTAACGTAGCCTTTTAGCCTGTGAAAAGCTGATTTTGGTATTTTAGCTTACTAAAAACACTCTAAAGGGCGTTTACATTCCGATTTAAGAATTTCTAATTCCGAGTTCACGCTTGTCTTTTGTTTGCAGTCATTTCTTTGGCTTTTGCCAAAGTTTCGACTGCGAATTTACGATTTTCGGTTAAGATTTCGATGTTTTGCAAGGCATAAAATTCGGGATTTTCGGCAATTTTACTCAAAATTGCCTTTTCTGCCTCCGCAAAAAAGTCTTCATTTGCGCCGTAAGGCAATAAAGCTCCGCGCAAACAAAGCATCATTTCACGCGTGAAGACGCGCAAATTGATGTCCGTTACAAGACCTTCGTGCAGCGCAATAATTGTTTTCGGGTAGGAAATCCAAAAATCAAAACGCAAAAATTTCCCTTTTCTTTGAAAAGGTTATGAAAGTTGTCGGATAAGTCAAAAAAATACGACGGGTTTGTATAAATGCCGCTGACCGTGATTTTCATATTTTGTCGTTTTTAAAACTTTTACTGTTGCCTTCAGGAGGAGTGCCGTTTTTTGAAGACTTTCGAACCGATAACAATTTCATAAACCGCAAAATTCCCTACGGCATCTTTTTTATTTTTGTGTTTTGTCATACATTTATGATTTTTTTGTTTATGACTTATTTTTGCTAATCGCTATAATTTCACGCAAATCCGCTATCGTAAGTAATGGGACAAGTAAAAAGTGCATTTTTCGAAATTCCTTTGCTATCCCGACGGGATAGAAGGTTTATAGCAAAAGATTGACAATGATAATGTACGACCCCAACGGGGTCGCAAAAAAACAACATCTGCAAGCTACAAACGTATGATGCCTTTGGCATCGTTTTTCTCGGGTTTGTTTGAACTTTCTGTTTTTTTTGCTTAATCAGTGTCAAACATCTTTTCTGTCCCATTACTTACTTTTGCTAATCGCTATAATTTCACGCAAATCCGCTACCGTATTTTCGAGTAAGACAATTTTTTCTTTTAAGTATATATTTTCGGTTTTTAACTTTTCGATTTCGGCGGCAAGGGCTGCGCCGTCCCCATTGATTTGGTAATTTGCCCCATTTTGATTATTAGCACTGAAATAAATACCGTTATTTTTTTCGCCCATATTGAGCAAATCGAGGTAGGTCATATCAAATATTTTGGCGATTTGTTCGAGGCGGGAAATCGTCATTTCGGTATCGCCGCGCTCTATATTTGCGTATCCGTTGAGCGAAAGATGCAGCAATTCCGCCATTTTGTCTTGTGTCCAACCTTTGCTTGTGCGCAAAGCGCGTATTTTATCGTGAAGCTTCATTTGCATAGTTTTCGTGTGTATAATACCAAAAAATTAGGTAATTGCAAATTTGAGTGATATTTTTCTTTTTTGCAACTTTGCGGCATGAAATTTTAAAAAAAAATTTGTCGCGGATGCCGAAAAGCGGGAGAGTAGGCGGAAAATCAACTTCTTTTTGAAATCATGCCTGAAATTATTAATAAGGAAAATGTGGGCGAAGACCCTGCTTCTTTTGTCTATTTTGAGTTGTCTTTTTTTAC
>JBPOJO010000261.1:0-4299 GCA_052033485.1 Bacteroidota bacterium
CAAATTTTGGGCAAAAAAAAACGTTCAGAAGTGGGCAAGGTCTGTACGCGAGCGGACAAATGTAAGAAGTTTTGTAACTTTTTAGCAGGAGTGTACCGCGAGCTTTAGCTTGCAGATGTAAGAAGGACGATATTCTGCAACAAGCCAATGTAAGTCGCAAGCTAAAGCTCGCGCTACATTCTTGGGCAAACCGGCTAAATTGTTACAAATTTTGCTTGTATGTCAGACACATTGCCCGTAAGCTAAGCGAAATATTTGAGTGGAAAAAAACAAAAACAAATTTACGCACAATAAATACCGGAAAAATTACACAACAAAAAATCTCGCCTAAGCCTGTTTTTCTTTTGAAAAATTACAATTCTTCTGTTTTTTTAATTTTATTTCAGAAAAAAAATTATTTTATTCAAAAATAAATCAAAAAAAATATCCATAATTTTAAAAAATCCGTATATTGTCTTTAATTTTGTGTTCTTTTTATTACACTCATTTTGAACATTTATGCACGCAAAGCTTATGAAAATCATCTTTTTTGTGTTTTTGTTTTTTGCCCCATTCCTGACAGCATTTTCTCAAAAACTCGAAATTGTCATGCCTGAATACGGCAAGGCGTTTTTGTTGCGTGAAGATGCAAACGATAAGGCAAAAGTATTTTTTGTCAACATCGGGCAGCGCGAAAGTGTGCCGCGCGCTTTCATTTTGCACAAATTTCGCATCAATGCGAACATCAGGGAGGTGAAAAATATCCCTGACGAAAAAATTTTGGAAGTAATATGCCCCATAACTTGGACAGAAAATCAAGTCGAAATTCTCTTTGCCGAGATTGCCGCTGCGGTTGAGCAAATTTCCGCCGCACCCAATTCCAATGCTGTTTTTGAATCCTTAATCTACCAAGAACGAAAAAAATAATATGAAAAAAATCTACCTTTTTATCTTTTGTGTTTTTGTTGCAATTTCGGCTCTTGCACAAACGCCGCCGAACGACGATTGTGCCAATGCCATCACGGTTACGCCGGACAGCGACTGCATCAACGGCTCTACCGATAACGCCACCAACGCTGCACCGAACGGCTTAGCTTGCGCGGGATTTAATACCAAAACAGTTTGGTACAAATTTACGGCAACAAGCACAAGCCATCACGTTACGGCGAGGGTTTTGGCAGCTTCTCTTGATGTCGTTCTTGCCGTCTATAACGGCAATTGCGCAGCTTTCAGCTCCACGCTTGCTTGCGTAGACAGCTATGGAGTTCCTTACACGGAATCAACACTGCTTACCGGTTTAACCATCGGCAATACCTATTATATCCGCATCAGCAGCCCCATTGCAGATGTAGGAAATTTTTGTGTCAGAGTGCTTTCTGTACCTGCAAATGACGATTGTTCGGCTTCTGTTGGTTTGACCATGAATGCAAATTGCACACTCGGTAATAATATTATGGCAACAAACACGGGTGTAAATCCCGCCGCCGCCTGCATCAATACCACTAAAACAGTTTGGTATCATTTTACGGCAACGCAAACAAGTCATTATATTAAGCTTTCGCGCTTGGATTTGTATTCCAATGCCGGTACTGCGGGCAATTTAGGTTTTTCAGTTTATGGCTCAACTTCGGGAGATTGCTCCACAATGGCGGCAGTAAGTTGCACCGATGCCGCCGGAAGTTTTGCAACGGAATCGGCGATTTTAGCCGGTCTTGTCATCGGACGGCGTTATTATATCATGGTAAGCGGCAATGCTGCCACAGATTTAGCCGGTTTTTGTATAGAAGTTCGCACTCCGCCGGCAAACGATAATTGTGCAGGGGCAGTTGCTTTAACACCTAACGGCGATTGTACTTTTGGTTGGACGTATATGTCCACAAATACTGCGCCCAATCCGGCAGTTTCTTGCGGCAGCAGTAACAACACGGTTTGGTATTCATTTGTGGCAACTCATACCAATCACACGATTTCTTTGTCCAATGTCAGCGGTTTTGATGCTGTTTTTGCGGTTTATTCCTCCGTCAGCAACTCCTGTGCGGGTGCGTTTGCTCAAATTGCCTGCCAAGATGCAGCAGGGGCAGACGGCAATGAAAGTTTAAATGTAACCGGTCTGACCGTCGGCAACACCTATTTTGTCATGGTTGCCGGAAACGGTGCAGCAGAAGAAGGTGAATTTTGTATTCAATTATTGCGACCGCCATTAAATGATGCCTGCCCTGACGCGGAAACACTGACAATTAACAGCAGTTGTCGTATCGGCAGCAATGAAAACGCTACTCCGACAGGGATTAATCCGGCGGCAGGCTGCGGCAATCCGAGTCATACGGTATGGTATAAATTTGTCGCCGATGCAACAAGTCATACGGTTTCGCTTTTCCCCGTGAGTACTACCGGCGGAACTTCCGACGTTATTTTTTCACTTTTTACGACCTCAACCGATGATTGTTCGGGCTTGTTCACACAGGTTGGTACGTGTACGGACGTAATGGGCGACGGCGGCGGAGAAGAAAAGACGTTTTCGGGTTTGACCATCGGAAAGGTCTATTTTGTGTTAGTTGCCGGTTTTCAGGCGGTTGATATGTTTCAGTTTTGCATTTCCGTTACCAATAATTCCAATTTGTGCGCCTCGGCAATTCCGCTCGGCGTTAATAATGCTTGTGTGGCAGGCGGCAATACCGGCGCCACGCTGACTGCGGGAACGGACGGCGGTTGTCAAACGCCCGCAAGTACGGTATGGTATAAATTTACTGCCGTCAGCACCTCGTCAACCGTAACCGTCAGCTCTTCAGGCGGGTTTGACGCAGAAGTAACGGTGTTCTCTGCTACGGGTGTTTGTACGGGCTTGACTCAAATTGCCTGCCGAGATGCCGGCGGTTCGGGCGGCACAGAGACGGCAAACCTTGCCGGTTTGACGATAGGCGCAACATATTACGTGATGGTCGACGGACAAGGTACTTCTGTCGGTTCGCATTGCGTCAGTGTGAGAAGTAATGTTGCTTGCGGCGCGAATCCGCAACCGGCAAACACTTGCTCTGCCGCACCTTCCATCTCAAACTTAAACGGTTATTGCGGAGTTACAAGTGCTGACTACACTTCTAATCAGTACAACACTCTCATTACCGGTTCGCCCGTATTTTGTAACGGCGGCTCCATTGAAAATAACTCATTTTTGCAATTCACTGCAAACGGTATTCGCACAACGTTTCAATATACCATCACGACCGATGCGCCGAACGGCGGTCCGCCTTGTGATTCGGGGATTCAGTTGCAAGTTTATATGGTTTCGGGTCCTTGCGAAACGGGGGTTTGGACACCGATTTCGACCTGCCCCAATCCGACCGGAGTTGTCGGAACTGTCGGAACAATTACGCTTAACGGCTTAATTCCGGGTCAAAATTATTTTATCATGTTTGACGGATTTGCCGGGGACGAATGCGGTTATATGCTCAACGTTTTAGAGGACGGAGTAATTTTGCCGGTAGAATTGTTATCTTTTAACGGAAAAAACACCCAAGAAGGACATTTATTGACGTGGGAAGCGGTAGAAAAAAGCGGTTTTACGGCTTATGAAATCGAACGTTCAGACGACGGAACTGTTTTCGGAAAAATCGGAGAAATTTCGGCAGGAAACAAAAGCGGAAATTATTCTTTTTTGAATAAAAATATTCGAAAAAATAATTACTACCGTTTGCGAATGCGCGATGAAAACAGGCAAAGTGAATTTTCAAAAATAATTTACTTGGGCGAAAATCCGCAAAAGAAATCATTCTTGTTCTATCCGAATCCTTCCGAGGGCGAGGCGAATATTGCTTTTCAAAATTTTGAAGCGGGTGAAGTCAGGCTTGAAATTCGGGACATCAAAGGAGTGCTTGTCAAAGAAATTCACAAAAATTCACTCAGCGATAACTTTGAAATACACCTCAGTTTGCGCGATTTGCCGGCAGGATTGTATTTGCTTTCTGTCAGCAACAACGGCGAGCAGGCGGGAACAAGTAAAATTGTTTTGGGAACGAAATAAGTTTTTTCTGCCGTTGTTTGTGTCCTCACAAACGACCTCGTGATTCAGCGAGTTTTTGTCGCTTGTGAGGACACAAGCAACGGCGAAAAATCCACCTTCCGCAACTTGCCTGCAAATTTTTTTTATTGTGCAGACAAGTTGCCGACAGTGTGCGCTCGGCAGCCACTTTTCCACAAAAAAACTCACACAGGCATCGCCTGAATGTGCATCTGCTCAAGGGTAGAAATGAGTTCGGCAGAGGCATTGATTTTGTATTTTTCCGAAAAAACATCAAATTCTATCTTCTCCTCCGCATCAAATAA
>JBPOJO010000402.1:0-3048 GCA_052033485.1 Bacteroidota bacterium
CCGGGCGGCGGCTTTGAATTGCGTAAAAATCCGAGCGAAGTTTGTTTGGCTGACATCGTGAGCATTATTGACGGAGTGGGTATTTTTAACAATTGCGCCTTAGGTTTTCAGTTGTGCTCGTCGCAAAATCCTTGCCCGATGCACTTTCAATATAAACCTATCCGCGACAAAATGACAGAGATGCTTTTCGGCACAACCCTCTTGTCTATTGTTGAAAGTGTCAATGACGGAAAAAGTTTGCTCAAGCTTTAGTTTTGCGGACAATTAGGATAAAAAGGTCTTTTACTCTAAAAATTCTGTTTTTTATGGAAATTACCGAGAAAAACAAAGTAGGCGAGACCGTAGCGGAAAATTTTCACACCGCGCGGGTATTTACAAAATACGGCATTGATTTCTGCTGCAAAGGCGGTATGTCAATCGAAGCCGCTTGCGAAAAAAGGGGCATTGCTGCTAATGAAGTTATCAATGATTTGAAAGCGGTTTTCAAAACAAACGAAACACCGGATTTCCTTTCACTATCGGCGGGACAATTAATTCAACAAATTGTAACCGTTCACCACGAATATATCCGCGAAGTAACGCCCGCATTGACGGCGTATTTGGAGAAAGTAGCGCGCGTACACGGTCCGCACTATCCCGAATTGCTCGAAATCAGGGACGAGTTTATGGAGTGTGCCGACGCTTTGGCTTCACACATGATGAAAGAAGAGCACATTCTTTTCCCCTACATTCTTGAAATGCAAAATGCAATCAACGCAGGCACTGAGCCTTCCGAGTCGCATTTCGGACACGTAGATAACCCCATTCGCATGATGGAGCATGAGCATGATGTTGAGGGCGAAAGATTCAGAAAAATTGCCGCACTTTCTTCCGATTACTCACCGCCGCAAGGAGCTTGTCAAACGTACAGAACGGCTTATGCGATGTTGAAAGAATTTGAAGAAGATTTGCATACGCACATACATCTTGAAAACAACATTCTTTTCCCGCGCGCGAAAAAAATGTACGAACAATTGTTTTCAAAAATTGCACAATAAATGAGAAGGGGGCGGAAAATTAACCTCCGCCTCCTGTTTTTTGACATTTCAACGGGGCACGACAATTAATTGATTACATCTAAAATGCAGAATTATGAACCACAGCAGAAGAAAGTTTCTTAAAAACGGCTTGCTTGCGAGTATGGGAGCGGTAGCTCTCTCGGGCTTGTCCGCTGATGCTTTCGGTGAGGTCTCCGACTTCTTCGACCCGATGGATATTGACAACCCGCTTGCTAAATATCCGAATCGCGGTTGGGAAAAAACATACCGCGACTTATGGCAATATGACGATGAGTTTACGTTTTTGTGCGCACCGAACGATACGCACAACTGTTTGCTCAAAGCCCATGTGAAAAACGGAACAATGGTGCGCATCGCACCGAGCTATGCTTTCGGAAATGCGAAAGACGTGATGGGCAATCAAGCAACGGCGCGTTGGGAACCGCGTTGCTGCCAAAAAGGATTAGCGTTAACTCGTCGTTTTTACGGCGACCGCCGCGCTAAATAAACTATGATTCGCGAAAACTATAACAAATGGATTATCAAAGGAATGCCGCGCAATGCCGACGGTACTATTCCTGCCGAATATTTGCAAGGACGCGGTAAAGAAGGTTTTGTTCGCATTTCTTGGGAAGATGCCTTCAAATTTGCTGCCATGGCATACAAAAATATCGCCGAAACATACAATGGTAAAGAAGGGCAAAAAAAGTTAACCGCACAAGGCTATGACCCTTTAATGGTAGAAGCAACGCACGGACACGGCACGCAAACCCTCAAATTCAGGGGTGGTATGGCGCCGCTCGGTGTTACAAGGATTTTTGGTGTCAATCGTTTGGCGAACTCATTTGCCCTCCTTGATGCAAACATCAATAAATCTGATGCCGAACACGCAAAAGGGGCACGTTGTTGGGACAGTTATGCTTGGCACACGGACTTACCTCCGGGACACCCCATGGTTACGGGACAACAAACTATGGACTTTGACTTGGCGTGCGTCGACCATGCAAAGCATATCATTGTTTGGGGTATGAACTGGATTACGACAAAAATGCCCGATGCGCATTGGCTTACAGAAGCACGTATGAAAGGTGCGAAAGTTACCGTTATCGCCTGCGAATACAGCGCGACCGCTAACAAAGCCGATAATCTCATCGTTTGCCGTCCGGGTGTAACGCCCGCTTTGGCATTAGGTTTTGCACATGTCATCATCAGAGATAAAATTTATGATGCTGACTTCATGCAGAAATTTACGGATATGCCGTTTTTGGTTCGTATGGACAATCAAAAATTATTGACTGCTGCCGACCTCACAAAAGGCTATAAAAAAGGCGAAGTTAAAGATTATTTACAAACCCTCAAAAGCGGCGAAAAATACAAACACACACTCGACCAAGCTGTTCCTTTCATTAAAGAGGAATTGTTGAACGAGTGGAGTGATTTTGTCGTTTGGGACGAAGTTAAAAACGCAACACAAGTTGTTTCCCGTGATGATTACGGCAAAAACATGATTGCAAAAGGCGTTAAACCCGCTTTGGAAGGCAAATATAAAGTGAAATTGGCTGACGGAAAAGAAATTGAAGTGCGCACTGTTTTCGATTTGATGAAAGAGTACGTCATGGAAAATTTCGACCCCAAAAGCACGGAAGAATTGACATGGGCACCCATTGCAGGTATAGAAACAGTTGCCAAAGATATTGCGGCGAACAAAGGTACAACTATGTTTGCTGTCGGTATGGGACCTAATCAATTCTTTAATAACGACTTAAAAGACCGTGCAGTACTTTTCTTGGCAAGTTTGACAGGCAATATCGGAAAAATCGGCGGGAATGTCGGCAGTTTTGCGGGTAACTACCGCGGCGCGTATTTCTCCGGTATCCCGACTTATATCGCCGAAGACCCCTTCAATGTAGAAACTGACCCGACTAAAAAGTCTAAAACACGCAAATATTTCTACTACGAATCCGCGCACTTTTTCAACAACGGCGACCGCATTTTGCGCATGGGCAAAAAG
>JBPOJO010000750.1:0-2113 GCA_052033485.1 Bacteroidota bacterium
TGCCGTCTTTCCTTATTTCTATGACATATTCCGCCGCCGTATCACCTGCGTAAGAATCGTAAAATCTCAATTTTTTGTTTTCTTGATGGTTCAAAATTTTGCCGGTAATGACATAGCCCGCCTCTTCCTGACTTTCGCCGGCAAAGGGAGCATTGTCGCAAGAAGCAAAGAAAAAGGCAAAAATCAGGATTAAGAGAAGTATTTTTCCCGTATTTTTTGTGTTAAAGTTGAGCTGCATGATGTTATGAAAAAATCAAATATCGTAAACTGTGAAAAAAATTCGCAAATAGTTAGCCGGATGACAATGTATGTTTGCCGACAAAATGCCGATGGTACACTTTTGATTGATGCTTTAGCGCAAAACTGTTTTTCCGCATTTTGCAAATAAAAATTTGTGCGCGCAAAGTTAAAAAAATTTGTTTCATGTAGTTTGTCTAAACAAAAAAAAACGGCAGTCAATTTTTACTGCCGTCCAAATTTTGTTTCGGATAGTCAAAAACGCCCTAATTTTACGCCCCACAAAAAGTTGAAACCCGTAAAATAGCTGTTGTCGGCAATCTGAAAATTACTTCCGTAAGCCAAACGATAGCTTGCACCGAAATTTAAGCGCAAAAATTTAAAGACATTCACTTCCGCGTTGAGCCCGGGTTCGACGATGCCCGTGAAGGATTTATCGCGCAGGTTTTTGTCCAAAAAATCATTTTGCGAAGTCCAATCATCAATGAAGCCAAACCAACCACCGCCGAGCAAAACCGGTGCGGTGAGGTGTACAACGTGATTTGAACCGATTATCGGCTCAACAAAAAAACCGGTATAACCGCCTGTCGGTCGCACAGGCGTACCGTCAAGCGAGTATTGCACCATCGGCGGCAATCCGCAAGCCTCAACGCCGAAAGCAATTGCGCGTCCGGCAGAAAGTGCGAATTTTACATTCGGCATCGTTGCCGGCTCACCGCCGAGAGTCGTAAATTTTGAACCGCCGTAGAAATAAAAACCGAAGTGTTTATCGGTACTGAAAAGCGTTTTTTGTTCCGTTTTTTCTTTTTCGTCCTGCGCCGAAAGAGTATTGACGAAGAAAAAGAGAAAAAAAACAAGTGAAAGTTGTTTAAAAATCATGACTGTTCTTTTTTCTTTGACTACGACAAAATTACTGAGTACGTTGCAAAAATATGCGAATTTTTGTTTTTTTCAGGCTTTCAGCCTTTTGGCAAAAAGGAATGCTTTTTCCCAATAATTGTTTTTGCTGAAAATATTGTTGTCAATCAAAACTTTTTTCCGACCGCTTGAGGCGTGAATCATGTTAATGCCGGATTGACTTGCATCAAGCACGATGCCTACGTGATTGACGTGCGTGCCTTTTTTGCTGTCTGTGTTAAAAAAAAGCAAGTCGCCTTTTTGCAATTCACTCAGGGCAACGGGTGCTCCGAGTTCGCCCTGCGAGCCGGACTGATGCGGCAAACTGATGCCGATTTCACTGAAAGCTAATTTCACAAAACCTGAGCAATCGCAGCCGTTTGTAGAGGATTCGCCGTATACATAAGGTGTACCGAGAAATTTTTGTGCGGCATCTAACAGCCTTGTTGCTTCAAAAGCAAAAAGAGCAGCGGCATTTGCGGAAGAGTTGTTTGCTTGGTGCTCCCCGTAAAATTCGTTAAAAATTCTTCCGAGCAAATCCATGTCGACTGCGGCGGCAACTTGTTTGCCTGTTACGGGGTCTGTTTCAATTTGAATGCCGTTATCGGAACCGGTTCGCTCCATGACTTCTTCGTAGAATTTAGAAAAAGTTGCATAATCAGTGCGAATGTCAATGTTTTTTATGTTGCTCATAGTCTTGAAGAAAATAATATTAATTTTCCGAAAGCAAATATATCAAATTTTGTAAAAATTAAGCAAAAAAAATCGAATATTTTTTTTAGAAAAATTTTATAACGGGCTGACATTTGACTTTTGGTTTTGTTTATCGCTTGTCGTCGTGAAAGGTGAGATATTTTTGAAGGAAATTTTGTAATACTTTGACAAAAGTCTGTGCTACACCGAAAAACTTGTTATATTTGCAAAAAAAAGGTATGGAAAATAAAAAAAGGGTGAAATTTCCTTACGGAATCAGCAATTT
>JBPOJO010000695.1:0-2181 GCA_052033485.1 Bacteroidota bacterium
ATTGCTAAACAATATTAGAAAGCAAGCAAAATTTTATTTGGTTTGTCTAATCGAAATAAAACTTTTCGGACACACTCCTCATCAAAAACAAAGTTTGTGAGCAAGATGCTCACATTACACTGCGCAAAAAAACAAGTTTGTGAGCAAGATGCTCACAGTACACTGCGCAAAAATCAGATTTAATTTTTTATGAACAAGCCCTGTAAAATCTAAATTTTGCCGGCAAAATGTCGTGGATACAATTTGAATAAAGAGTTAGATTTTTTAAATTTGCCCTGAACTAAAAAATTCAAACGCAATGCGAATAATAAACAGTTTTACGGCTTGGCTGATTTCTCAGAGGGATTACTTTTTTCAGGCTTCGCTAATTTTTTTAAGCGTTTTTTTGGCTGCTTGGGTCGGAAATTGGAATGAAACAAGGAAAGAGCAAGAAAAGCAGCGCGATTTTATCCGCTTGCTAAAAAATGAAATTGCTTTAAATCAAAAAAGTATTGAAAAAAGCCAAATGTATCACAAAAAATTAAAAAAAATTTCCGACAGTCTCGAAATAAGCAGCTATACATTTTCAAAGGTGAAAAAACAAAGTTTGAACGATTTCGGCGGTATGTCAAAAATCCCTGTTTGGAACGGCACCGGCATACAGCCTTTGAGTTTTGCCGTGTATGAAACAGGCATTTCAAGCGGTATTTTGACCAATCTTGATTTAGATTTGTTGATTCGGGTCAATAAAATGCACCTTATTGAAAAGGAATACATGAAAGTTTCCGAAAACTTAACGCAAAAACTCCTTTCGATTACGCCCGAGACAAAAATGCAAGATATTTTTTTCTTGCTCGGTATTCTCGGTAATGATATGTATTGGTTTGAAAAAAGCCTGTTAAACTCTTATCAATCAGTTGATTCGCTTTTAACTCAAAAAAATTTGACGGAATAATCAAGTCAAAAAAAAAAATTTTTTTTCAGAAAAACTCATTTTCATTTGTTTCGATGTTTTCAAAAAGCCTCTTTCAAGTCAATATTTTTGGTTCAAAAAATTTGCAAAGCGAAAAATGAGCGAAATTGAACTTATTAAAAAAGTGAATTGTTTTAACGAAAACTGTAAAAATATGCAAAAAAATTGGCAAGAATACATCGGTTTACATCCCGAAATACGTTTCGGAAAACCGTGTATTATCGGTACAAGGATTTCCGTATATGATGTTCTTTCTTGGCTTTCACAAGAAATGACTATTGAGGAAATTTTAGCAGACTATCCTGTTTTGTCTCGTGAACATATTTTGGCTTGTTTGTCTTATGCAGCGGACAAAGAACGTAAACTGCGCTGTGCATGAAACTTTTATTTGATGAAAATATTTCTTATCGAATTTTGAAAAAAATTAATGCGCTGTTCCCCGATTCTGAACAAGTTTTTAACTTGAACTTAGGCGGTAAAAAAGACAGAGAGATTTGGGAATTTGCACAAAATAATGAGTTTATCGTGGTAACACATGATGAGGATTTCAGAGATTTAAGTACTGTTTGGGGAGCACCGCCGAAGATTATTTGGCTAAACACAGGTAATATTCGCGTACAAAGCTTGGCGGATTTGCTCATCTCAAAAAGAAAAGAAATTTTATTATTTGCAGACGACCCTGCGTCAAGTTGTTTGGAAATCTTGTATCGATAAACTTGTGCGCAAAAGTAAAACCTAAAAAACTAAATTGAATTGTAAAATGCCCTTTAGTGTGTTTTTTTTGCAAAAAAGTAAAACCAAGTCAAAACATAATCTTTCCGCAAGTCATTTGTTTAGGATTATCAGGTTTTTATTTTCAGGACAATAACTTGTTTTACAAATCTTTACAAAATAAATTCAACTAAAATTTTTTCAAAAAGCCTCTTTCAAGTCAATATTTTTGGCGCGATAAAAATTCGGCATTGAGGGGTATTTGACAAAATTGCGGCGCAACCAACGAAAAAAAACATCGGCTTTCTTCAAAAAATTCTCGCTTTTTTCCGCACATCCTTCCGTAGTCAATGCCGCAGGAGAATAGAAAAATCGCACACGCAATACGCCGTCACGCATACCGAAAACGGTAAATTCAATGATTTCGGAGTCTTCAGCAAGAGATTTCCAATGTTTGCCGAATTTTTGTAAAAGTGTTTTGGAAGACGGCAAAAGCAAGATTTTTTGAATTTCATTTT
>JBPOJO010000616.1:0-10479 GCA_052033485.1 Bacteroidota bacterium
TTTTTATTTTTTGCTTTGGAAAAATGTTTAAATTTGTCGAGGTATTGAAAAGCAAAAACCGTCTCTTTCAATACAGAATTTTTAAAATACATAACAGAAAACAGAGCCTATATATGAGGTACACAAATTTAAGAAATCTTTATCAGCAAAAATAAGGTGTGTTGAGGCTTATACGAAAATAATTAAAACAGACTCGCGTGAGTTTTTTTGCAAAAATCCCCTAATTTCCTTCAAAGATAGAAGAGAAGAAAAAGTTTAGTTTTACCGCAATAGCCAAAGAATGTCGTGCCTAATTAGGTTTCCAAAGTTATCAGAAAGCAAGTTTTTTTTGCCTTGCTCATTTTTCAAATAAAAATTCCTATTTTTGTAAGTTTAAAAATTATTGCCTGCAAGCAAGCGCATTGAAACGAAGTGAGTTTTTTAACTTTTTTTGTTTAAGCGTAATTTACGATGGCTTTCGGCTCAATTTTTTTAGCAAATCAACCTTGTATGTGTTAAAGAATGACAAAAGATACATTTGAAATCATGCGGGAAAAAATTCCCGACGGACAAGTTGAAAAACTTAGTAATGAATGTTTTCGCATTGCGCCCGAATTTTTGGCTGCGGCAGCGGAAATTTTGTACAAAAATGAAAATTGCTTTTTCGACCGACTGACGGATATTGCCGCCGTTCATTATCCTGCCGAAAAAAAATTTTCAATTTTTTATACCTTTTATTCTTTTCCCTATCAAAAAAAATTGCAACTGACCTCCGACATTTCTGACGAAAATCCGTCCGTAGAATCGCTGAGCAAGTATTGGCTTTCTGCCGATTGGTTTGAAAGAGAAGTATTTGATATGCAGGGAATTAGCTTCAATAATCACCCCGATTTAAGGCGAATTTTGATGCCCAATGATTGGCAGGGCTTTCCTTTGAGAAAAGATTACACCGAACAAGAAGACTATCATGGAATTAAAATTAAATATTAATCCCGAAAAATTTCTCCACATCAACAATGCAGACGGACGTGAAAACGCACCCTCCGTCTTGGTCATTTACACCGGCGGCACTATCGGCATGGATTATGACGCAAGCGGAAAATTTTTTGTACCTTTTGATTTTGAACAAATTCTCTTAAAAGTACCTGAATTACAGCGTTTTAACTTTTTTTTGAGTGTTACAACTCCTTTTTCTCCGATTGATTCCGGAAACATTAAAATTGAGCATTGGCTGCTTTTGGCAAAAATTATTTTTAATAATTACGAAAAATACGATGCTTTCGTAATTTTGCACGGTACTGACACAATGGCATATTCCGCCTCTGCTTTGAGTTTTTTATTAGAAGACCTCAATAAGCCGGTCATTTTTACAGGCTCGCAGTTGCCCATCGGCGCAACGCGGACGGACGCACGTGAAAATTTTATTTCGGCACTCGAAATCGCAGGAGCTAAAAATGAAAAAGCCGAGCCGCTTGTGCCCGAAGTTTGTATTTTTTTCGACAAAGTTTTGTTGCGCGGAAATCGTGCAAAAAAGGTTGAAAGCGAGCATTTTAACGCTTTTCAATCTCCCAATTATCCGCCCCTTGCGCAGGCAGGTGTTTTCATTCATTATCACCAAAATTTTAT
Source organism: Bacteroidota bacterium (assembly GCA_052033485.1). Lineage (GTDB taxonomy): Bacteria > Bacteroidota > Bacteroidia > Cytophagales > Bernardetiaceae > JBPOJO01. The sequence goes on from JBPOJO010000616.1 coordinate 1,606, forward strand.
TCGCCCTTACGAACATAAAAAACTGTGGCTGTATGACAAAATGTCACCCGAAGTGGTGATTTTTAAAATTTTTCCGTCCTTAAACCGCTCTATTGCCGAATCTATTTTGGGAAATGAGCAAATAAAAGGCTACGTGCTCGAATCCTACGGCGCAGGCAATGTCCCCACCGATGTTTGGTTTAAGGACGCACTGAAAGCTGCCGTCCTCCGCGGTGCGCACATCATCAACGTCTCCCAATGCGGCGGCGGCGGAGTCATGCAAGGGCGGTACGAAACAAGCTCCGCTTTGACGGATATCGGTGTCATCAGCGGCTCGGATATCACGCCGGAAGCGGCAATTACCAAATTGATGTTTTTACTCGGAAATGAATCGAACCCTGAGCGCATCAGAAAAAAACTCGCACAGGGAATTTGCGGTGAAATGTCATAATTGAAGAAATTTTGTCAATTTTTGCAAAAAATAAACTTTGAAGAATTTTTTTTGTAATTTTTTTTGAAAACCATAAAACCTTGATAATCAAGCAATTATATTTTGCAAATAAAAAAAAACAAAGATTTTTAAAAAAAAATTCGCAAAATGTTTGCAGAGTCGAAACAGACAAAATAAATTTATGCTTTGAATAAGTAATTTTTTTTCGTTATTTTAATTCTAAACCCCTAAACTAAATTTATGGAGGCAAAAAAATCAGATAACAGAACCCTTGTTGCCGTCGCTGCTATTCTTGTACTTGTTGTGTTTGCGGTGTCAATTTGGGCTTTTAATCGAATCGGGGCGAAAAGTACGGAGCAGCTAAAAGCACTTGCCGAAGACTACCGCATGATGGAAAAAGTCTACACAGACGAAATCCGCAAAATTGATGAGGGCGTACTCCCTTACCAAGACCCTGCAACGCTGAGAACGGAATTAACAGGAATGTTAAGTACCATTAAAACGAATCGCAGTTTGATTGAAAATGAAGCTAAAAAAGCTGCCGGACAAATCGAAAGTCTTTATGAAGATAAAAGACGTATCGAAAACAGAATGTCGCAATTCTACAGCCAAAAAGACGACTTCACTTCATCTGAAATCGGTCGTTTGAAACAAGAAGTCGACAAATTGCGCACGCAGTTAGACGAGGCACTTGCCGCAAACAAAAAATTGTCTGCTCAACTTTATGCGACTATCAAAAAGTTGAAAGCGAACGAAAAAGCTGCTGTCGAATTGAATGAGATTCGCGACCGTTTGAACACTTCTATCGCGCAAAACGAGGCATTGAGCAAAGAATTAGCTGCCGTAAAAGATGACCGCGAACGCTTAAATTCACTTTTAACATCAACTTCTCAAAAAGTAGAGGAAGTGAAACAACAAAAAGAAGAAGTTAAACAAGCTCTCAAAAAAGCATTCAATTTTGAGGCTTCTTACGATTTCAGAAACCGCCAAGTAGCACTTGATTACAACGGAAAACACACACCCGGACAAATCGGAAAAGAAATCACAGTTGCTTTCACGCTCGGACAAGGATTTTTTGAAGACAGCATTCCCGCAGCAGACCGCGTAGTGTATCTTACTTTGATGAAAGATAAAAAACCCTACGTCGTAAATAAAGTGCCGGTGCGCGTTGATGCTAACAACAATGCGAAATATGTCATTAAACTTCCCGAAAAAATGGATAAAGGTGATTATACTTTTACGCTCATTTATCAGGAAAAACCCATCATTGCTGACTACAAATTCAAAGTCAGTGCTTGGATTGGATAGTTGATTTGCGAACCTATAAGGTCTTGAAGACCTTATAGGTTTGTTTGTTAATATTTTAAGAAAAATAAAGTGAAAAGATTTAAAGTATACGCTGCCTCGGCAGGCTCGGGCAAAACATTTACTCTCACAAAAGAATTTTTAAAATTGGCACTTTTTTGCCCTTTTGAGACCGCAGAAAACCCAAAATCAAAATTTAATCCTTTTTATTTTAAAAATATTTTGGCGATAACTTTTACAAATGATGCCGCCGCACAAATGAAAAGCCGAATTTTGTCCGCTCTCGACGACATTGTAAATTTTAGTGAAAGTGCCAATCACTATTTACTCGACCCGATTATCAACGAAGGCGCGGAAGAATACGGTGTAAAAATTTCCTACAAAGAGGCGCAAAAACGTTCCAAAGAACTCCGACACGCTATTTTGCACAATTATTCAGACTTTTCCGTTAGTACGATTGATGCTTTCAACAGCAGAATTGTGCGCTCTTTCGGCAAAGATTTGGATTTGCCTCTGAACTTTGAAGTTACTCTTGATTCGGACGAAATTGTCGACGAAGCCCTTTCTAATACTTTTCAAAAAGTGGGGAAAAGTCTTGATTTTGACCTCAGTGCGGTAATGAAAAATTTTGCTCTCAATAAAGTTGAAGAAAATCAACATTGGAATATTGCCTCCGATTTAAAAAAATTCTCTAAAAGTGCACTTTTTTCGGAAGAAATTTTTGAAATTCTCGACAGAATGCGAATGTCGGATTATTCGCCCGCTTTCTTTTTGCAAGAATATGAACATATCAAAAATTTTTCAGATGGTTTTTGCGATTCTTTTAACGAAAAAGCGCGCGATGCTTTGTTTTTGATTAAGTCGCACGGTTTGACGGAAAAGGATTTTAATCGCGGTTCAATATATAATTTTTTTAAAAGAATAGCCGAAACACGCAAAATTGATTTAAACATCAAAGATACTTTACAACAACAATATGAAGCACGCTATTTCGGAAGGGCAAATGAAAAAAGGCAAATCATTCGCGACATCAGCGAGGAATTGGCGAAGATTTTAGATGAAATTTTTGAATTAAATGAAAAATTAGGCGAAACTGCCTTGCTTGCACAAGAAATGATGAAAACTTTTTTTCAATTAGCAAGTATTACCACGATTCAAAGCGAATTGGATATTGTTAATTTGACAAAAAAACAAGTATTAGTCAGCGATTTTAATAAAAAAATTAACAATATTATCCTAAATGAACCTGTTCCCTACATATACGAGCGCATCGGTGAAAGGTATAAACATATTTTAACAGACGAATTTCAGGATACCTCTAAAATGCAATGGATTAATCTTATTCCATTGATTTCTAATGCTTTACAATCAGACATGACTTGTATGCTCGTCGGAGATGTGAAGCAATCAATTTACCGTTTTCGTGGCGGAAATCCCTCTTTAATGGTTGATTTGCCCGAATTGCCGGCAGTTGAGCTTGTTAAAGCAGAGCACGAAGAGGTTTTTAAACAAAATTTTCTGCCATATCGCTTAGACACAAATCGCAGGAGTTATGAAAATATTATTCAATTTAACAATGAATTATTTACCGCGATTGTTCAAGATAATAAAAAAGTATATCCCGAAATTGAACGCTATTATGCCGATGTGGTTCAAAATTCTTTCAAAAAGAACAGAGGACACGTCGAAATTAAGATGTTTAACGAAAAAGTGCTTAAAAGCGAACAGCGCAACTACAAGGAAGAAACTTTAGAATTTATCGTCAACACGATTGCAGAAATGCGAGAAAAATATAAGTACGATTTTAAAGATATTGCTGTTTTGGTCGGAAAAAATAAGGAAGGCAGTGTTATTGCGAACGAACTTTTGTCTAAAAATATTCCGGTAATTTCTAATGAATCGCTGCTCCTTGCGTCCTCCGAGGTCGTTATTTTAATTATTAATTTTTTTAAAATTTTATCCGAACCTAAATCCCCTACAACTAAATTCCGCATTGCCGATTTTTTGATTCGTACTTTTCACCCCAAAAGGAGGTATGCGGGCATCAATTACAAGGCTCTTTCAAAAGCATGCAACGAAAATACGAATCGCGGTTTTATTTTGCTGATGAATGAGATAACAGGTAAAGAGCTGACTGTCAGAAAGTTAAGTTATCAAACTTTGTACGAAGTTGCCGAAGAAATTGTAATGACTTATGGTTTGCAATCTATAAAAGGTGAGCAAATTTACTTACAAAAGTTTTTTGATGTGCTGACGGAGCAAGGCAGAAAACGCTCACAAAGTATCTCCGAATTTTTGGAATATTGGGAAGTCAAAAAAGCATCTCTTGCCGTTTCCGCGCCGCCTGCCGCCGATGCCGTGCGCATCATGACGATTCACAAGTCGAAAGGTTTGGAATTTAGGGTTGTTATTTTGCCCTTTGCAGATTGGAATTTGCAGGATTCGCGCGATTTTTGGTTTGAAATGCCTTTTAATCCGCTTTCGGATAACCTAAAAACTATTATTGTTAAAAATTCAAAATGCCACCCCTTAAAAAACAGTAAATTTTTAGCAGAAAAATTTGCCGAAGAAGACAAAAACTCGTTCATTGATAATCTGAATAAACTTTACGTCGCTCTCACCCGTGCGGAAGAGCGCATGTACATCGTTTGTCAAGACAGAAAACCTGATGAAGATACCATTTCATTTGCAAGCACAGGCAAAGGATTGCGATGTTCGGACTTTTTTAAAGCATTTTTGCGCGTCAAAGAAATTAAGGGAGAAGAGGAGCAATTTGTGATTTTTAACGACGAAACCATCAATGTTCATGCAAAAGAAAAGCCTGAAAACTTTTTTGATTTAGATTTTATTACGACAAACCATCGCGAAAAGATTAAAATTAAAAAAAATTCCGTAAAACCATTTGAAGATGAAACGAATTTGCAAAACATCACGGACAAGTTTAAAATTAACTCGCTTACACTCATTGCTTTATCAAAATTGAATTATTTTTCGGATTTGCCCCGACGCGCCGAGCAGATGCTGAACGAGGGCTTGCTTGCCGAAGAGGAAAGTTTTATTCTTATTCAAAAAATTCAACATTTGCTTACAAAACCGGCAATTTCACCGCTTTTTTAAAAAAAAGAAGGCAGAAAAATTATGCTTGAAAAAGAAATTGTGGGCAAAAATATTTCTGAAACTTTTGTTGTTTCGCGCCTTGTTTTTGACGAAAAAATTGTCCACGTGATTGATTTTTCAAAATCTAAATATACAAAAGAAAATGAAAGCAAACTCAAAAAAGTCGTTCGCGCATTGAAACAAATGCAGTACGAAGTCGGTAAAGTGTTTTTCATTTGCCTTGAAGAGAATGAAGTAATTGAAATTTAGTTTTTTTGATATTTTATGCAATTTTTTTTGATATTTTTTCGTTATGCTTTTGAGTTTAAACCTTTTTAATTTTTTTTGTCAATGAAAACGACTCTTTTTTTGGTTTTAATTTTTGTTATGAGTTTTTTTTCCGGTTGCAAACTTGAAAACATCATGTCCGGCTGCGGCGATGATGTTGACATAACGCAGAAGTATTTCGAGTTTTCAGACATAAAGTACGCTAAACATTACATCAAAACAAACAACGGCAGTGAGCGCGCAGTTTCTGAAAATGAAGAAATAAGGTTTTACAATGAATACAAAGGTTGCCGCATTGAGTTTGATTACCGTCTTTTATCCTTTGAATCAGGCAACAACAACGGTCTTCTTTACGCTTGTTCGCCCATAGAACCGCCCAAAAGATTGTCTAAAGCAGGCTTCAAAAGCATCAAAGTTTTAGCGATTGACAATTGGATGGAACGTTTGGAAGGACAAGACATCAGCGATTTAATGAGTTTTAACAATGAATCTTACACGACTTTTATGAATAAAAATGCGGCTAAAACCGACGTTTTTATGTTGAACATTCGACCGATTGCCTTTCCCGCTCAACATTCTTTTACAGAAAAATTTACTTTGAAATTTAAGGTTATTGTTGAATTGACAGACGGAAGACATTACGAAGTCATTTCTCCCGTTGCGAATTTTATCAAATAACTTTACCGCTAAGGTGCATAAAAAACTTATGCACCTTTTCTTTTTTGGCAAAAAAGCCGCAATTCCGGAAAAAATTCATCAAATAATTTTTGCCAATAATCAGCATCATTTTGCAAATAAATTCCTGCCTTTTCGAGCGAATTAAGGTGTGATGCACGGCGCGAAAGCCCGTGTAATGTGTGGCTAATTCCCTCATATTGAGCATAATGCAAGAGCCAATTATGCTTTCTCATGTGTTCAAAAGTGAGACGAGCTTTAAGATTAAATAATTCTTGGTGATTTTCCAAAATTCCGTAAACCTTTTGCGCAAACTCGTCAAGAGGCATTTTTTCGTACTTTTGCCAATCCTTTGCCAAAAAATAATCAAAATATATATCGCTGACAACGGAGGAATATTTGCCGAAATGCGTCGCCAAACGTTCGTTTCCTGCCTTAACAAGCGCGTGCTTGTCCGTAAATTCATCTATGTCGTAGTGCAAAAATATCCCTTTTTGAATATCTTTCTCAAGCGTTTCACGCAACTTTGAAGTAAGAAAATCGCCTAAAAAGTTTCCGACGATGATTTTCGGTTGATGTTCCGAGAGGTAAAAATGTGCAAGAAAATTCAATTTATTGCGGTTTAGGTGATTTTTTGAAAATATATACAAAAAAGTGTATTTCACGCCCATGTGCTTACACAAAAACCCTAAAAATAATATTTTGTTTGAAACTGTGTTGCGTGAAAGTATTTTTTGTACTTTTGTGCAGCGGAGTATTTGTTCAAATTTACTTTTGAAAATAAATCTGACCGCCGTTGTTTGTTTCCTCACAAACGACTTGCAGTGCAACTTGAAAAATTTAATAATTGATAAAAAAACTAAAAATGAACTTCAAAGAGTTAAAGCCCAAACTTGCCCTGAATAAAAATTTTTTGAGATTAACGCCTAACCGAGCGCAAATCAATCATTTTAAAGCACATTTTTGTTCTTTGCTCAATAAAATGAACGAAAAAGAAAGCGAAGAATTTCATAAAAATTTAATTTCAGAGTTTTTAAAAAACAGCTTTTTTGCCGATAAACATTACATCAATACAAAAGGGAGAAACGACCTCGTTATCCACACAGGAACTCAAACAAATTCAGCAGTCGGCGTTATTCTTGAAGTAAAAAAAGCCGGTAATAAAAATGAAATGTTGCGAAGAGATAAGCTCAATAAAAAAGCCTTTCACGAATTATTACTTTATTATTTGCGCGAAAGAATTTTGCTTAAAAATTTAGAAATCAAACATTTAATTGCTACCAATTGCCAAGAATGGTTTATTTTTGATGCCAAAATTTTTGAAGCAATATTTGTTCAAAATAAATCATTTGTCGCTCAATTTATTGATTTTGAAAACGGCAGATTATCAGATAATAAAACAGATTTTTTTTACAAAAATATTGCCGAAAATTACATTGAAAATTCACAGGAAACTATTGAATTTACCTACTTTAACGTGCAGGATTTTCGGCAAATTTTGTTAAGCCCCGAATCCGAGGAGGACAGTTTGCTCATTCCGCTGTTCAAAATTTTATCACCCGAACACCTCCTCAAACTCCCTTTTACAAACGACAGTAACAGCCTTGACAGAGGATTTTACGACGAATTGCTGCACATTCTCGGCTTAACGGAAGTGAAAGAAGGGGGCATCAAATTGATAAAACGCAAACAAGAAAGCGAACGGCAAGAAGGTTCAATTTTGGAGGAAACGATTGCACAATTAGACAGTTTGGACAAATTGTCGCGGCTGCCGAAAGCAAGTCAATACGGCAAAACGAAGCAAGAAAGGCTTTTTAACACGGCGGTAGAGTTGAGTATCACTTGGATTAACCGAATTTTATTTTTGAAACTTTTAGAAGCTCAGTTAATTTCCTATCATAAAGGCGATAAAAGTTTTGCATTTTTAACACTTGATAAAATTAAAAGTTATTCTTCGCTCAACAACTTATTTTTCCAAGTCCTTGCGCGCGTACATGAGGCGCGACATGAGAGCGCGAAAAAAACTTTTGAGCACGTGCCTTACTTAAATTCTTCACTTTTTGAACCGACAGAACTTGAACATAACGCCCTTTTAATCAGCAATTTAGATGAAAATAAAAACATTCCGATTTTTTCACAAACGATTCTCAAAGACCAAAGAGGAAAAAAGTGCGCGGGTGAATTGAATACTTTGGAGTATTTGTTAAAATTTTTAGACGCTTATGATTTCGGCGCGGATAACCACAGTGAAATTAAAAATGAACGCAAAACACTCATAAACGCGCCCGTACTTGGTTTAATTTTTGAAAAAATTAACGGATATAAAGACGGTTCTTTTTTTACACCCGGTTTTATCACGATGTTCATGTGTCGTGAAACGATTCGCAAGGCAATTGTGCAGAAATTTGCAGAAAATTATCCCGACTTGGGGTTTCAAAGTATAGCCGAAATTTATGAAAATATTCCGAAAAAAATTTCGCGTAAAGAGGCGAACAAAATTGTAAATAGTGTTAAAATTTGCGACCCTGCTGTCGGTTCGGGGCATTTTTTAGTTTCGGCTTTAAATGAATTAATTGCGATAAAAAACGATTTAAAAATTTTAGAAGACAAAGACGGAAAATCTATTCACCGCTACGAAATTCGTGTAGAAAACGATGAATTAAGCGTTTTTGATGAGGACGGCGAACTTTTTAGCTATCATCCGAATAATAAAGAAAGTCAAAGAGTTCAAGAAACCCTGTTTCGTGAGAAGCAAAATATGATTGAAAATTGTCTTTTTGGGGTGGATATAAACCAAAATTCTGTTAAAATTTGTCGTTTGCGCTTGTGGATAGAATTGTTAAAAAATGCGTATTACAAGAGTAAAAATGAGTTGGAAACTTTGCCGAACATAGATATCAATATCAAATGCGGAAATTCATTAGTCAGCCGTTTTGCGCTTGATTCGGACATTCGGCAGGTGCTGAAAAAGAGTAATCGCACGATTGAGGGTTATCAAACAGCTGTTGCGACGTACAGAAATGCGGAAAATAAGGAGCAAAAACGCGAAACAGAGCTTATGATTGCTGCAATAAAATCTG
>JBPOJO010000099.1:0-5319 GCA_052033485.1 Bacteroidota bacterium
CAAATTTTGGGCAAAAAAAAACGTTCAGAAGTGGGCAAGGTCTGTACGCGAGCGGACAAATGTAAGAAGTTTTGTAACTTTTTAGCAGGAGTGTACCGCGAGCTTTAGCTTGCAGATGTAAGAAGGAAGATATTCTGCAACAAGCGAATGTAAGTCGCAAGCTAAAGCTCGCGCTACATTCTTGGGCAAACCGGCTAAATTTTACGAAGTTATTTTTGTTTTGCTGAATGAAAAATTGGAAATTGCCGAAAGTAAGAAAAATTATTCCGTTTATTTTGAAAAAAAATTGGATTTTTGGTTTTGGGTGTTTAGATTGCGGGCGCGTTGAAAGCTTAGAGCTTTTTTAATTTTTTTTGTAGGTTTGTGCGCATTAGAGATTTGTTGCGTAGGCTTGTTCCTTGTGTGAACTTCGTAATGTATAACATTGCTTTTGCCAAATTAACTTTTTGATAATAAACGAGTTAAATTATTTTTTGGCAAAAAGTTGATGCTTACTGACTGAAGGCAGAGTGCCATTTATTCCCTTTCGGGTGAAAGAATCGCAGTAAAATAATGGACAAAATTCCGATTCGCCTTCACGATTTTGGAAAATCGTGCGACAAAAAAAGTACGAAATTAAGTATTGAAAGGGAATAAACAAGCCGGTTTAAACCAAATTGTTCAAAAAAGCAGTCGTTGTGTTTAAATCTAAAAATACATAATTATGGGCTTCAAAAAGTATAAAACGATTGATGAGGTAGCAACTAAACTCCAACTCTCCGTTAAAAAGGAGGAGTTTATCACCGAAGCACCGTCTTTGAAAATGCCGGACCTGCTCAAAGCGGATTTGCGGTACATCGTTCTTAACTATCCTTATAATGTCTCCGAAGCGGCAATAAGGGAAACGATTTTATTTCCGATTTTGAAGGAAGTTTGGAAAAGGTATGACCAAACTTTGATGCTATGGGCAAATAAAAGTATTTCGTTCAGTAAGGAATTGTCAGGTATGCCCGATTATGTTGTAGCGAAGCAATCACATTTGGGTAAAATTGTATTTGGTAAGCCACTTTTAGCAGTTGTTGAAGCCAAAAAAGATGACTTTGAGGGCGGTTGGGCGCAGTGCTTGTTGGAAATGTACACCATTCAAAAAATCAATAACAATCCGGATATACCGACATTCGGAATAGTAAGTAACGGTGATAATTGGCAATTTGGTAAATTGGAAAATAATCAATTTTCTGAAAATACTCGTCATGCTTTCTTGCAAGAAATGGATAACTTATTTTCTATTCTTGTTTTTTTCTTTGAAAGCTGCAATCAAAATATATCAAAACTTTAAACCTTCGTTTTTGTGAGAAATAAGATAAACTTGGTATTGGCTTAGGCACTAAAACTCGGTAATCGCCAAATTTGTAAAAAGGTGAGGTATAAGTTTTTTCAAATCCAATTGATTAAGGAAGAAAACCTTTGCCGTCAATCGTTGGTTTAAAAAAAAGACACGGTTTTTGTTGAAAGCCCTGTAAGAACTAAGCACCACGAAAGCCTATAGATGAGATAAGTAGATTTATACGTAAAATATAAACTTCTGAAAGTTACAAAATACCCGTTCAGTCGGCTTGCCAAAGACTGTATCGCGGGTTATCAGTCTGCGACATTATCGTAAACCCCAATCCTGACAAATTTCGGACAGATTGCAGTCAATTTTTAAATCTGTTAGCTAAATTTGTCAGGGTTAGGGTTTTAAAAAAATCGGGCAGTGTAAGCTCGCCGCAACACTCCGCCTATTTTTTTGAAAAAATCTTTGCAAATGATTTTTTTTTTGCTATTTTTGCCAAAAACACGCATGAAAATTAGCGCATCGGCATTTATTTTCTTCCTGCTCTTGCTTTTTTCCTCCGCTTTATACGCACAAAAAGCCTTCGTTTCCGGCACTGTAACGGACGAAAAAGGCGTGCCGGTTGAAAGTGTACAAATCGCAAGAAGCGACAAAAAAACACTCTTTTTTACCGATAAAAACGGCTTTTTTCGCCTTGAAATACCTGCCGATGTCAATATAAAATTAGTTTTTTCCCATATTTCTTACCTCACGCGCGAACGAAACTTAAAACTTTCGGCAGGAAAGGAAGAAAAAATTCAAATTGCGTTAAAATTTGCCGACAAAACCGTCGGCGAAGTGCACATCACGGATACAAATGTCGAAAATGAAAAGGTTCGCGAGCAAGCAGGCACCATTGAATTGGATATTAAAAGCCTTGCAAAAGTGCCCGTACCGATGGGCGAATTTAATCAAATGTTGATGAGCATCGGCTTGGGCATCGTTTCTAACAGTGAATTGAGTTCCGCCTATTCGGTTCGGGGCGGCAATTTTGATGAAAACCTTGTTTATGTGAACGGCATGGAGGTTTATCGCCCTTTTTTGGTGCGTTCGGGACAACAAGAGGGTTTGAGTTTTGTCAACCCCGATATGGTCAAAAATATAGAATTTTCGGCAGGCGGTTGGCAGGCAAAATACGGCGACAAACTTTCTTCCGTTTTGAATATCGAATATAAAAAGCCCGAAAAAAATGCCGGTTCAATGAGCATCGGTTTATTGGGCGGTACAGCGCATCTCGAAACGAAAAAAAATCGTGTAAGTTTTATCGGCGGTTTGCGACATCGAGACGGACGTTATTTGTTGCGCGCCATGGAGGTAAAAGGGCAATATTTTCCTGTTTTTACAGATTTTCAATCTTACACGACTATTGACTTGGGCAAAAAAGACTCTGAAAACAGCTCAGAATTGGGCATTTTGCTCTCTTATGCGCGCAATCGTTATTTCATTTTGCCCCAAAGTCGTCAGACCACTTTCGGCACTTTTAACCAACAATTGCGCCTCTACGTCGACTATGCGGGGCAAGAAAGTATGTTTTACGATACTTGGCAAGGGGGAGTTCATTGGCAAAAAAAATTCGGAAACCGCTTTAAAACCATGTGGAATTTTTCCGCCATGCAAACTTCGGAGCGCGAAAATATTGATTTAGATGCGGCTTATCGCCTGTGCGAAGTTGACCGCAATTTGGCATCGGATAATTTTAACAAATGTGCCGTTGAGCGCGGTGCTGCGTCCGAATTTCGCTATGCAAGAAACGCACTTGATGCTCAAATTTTTACACTTCGACAACAAAATGTGTGGAATATTTCGGAACAAACCTTAATGCAATTCGGTTGGCAAGTTTCGGCGGAAAAAATTGATGATAAAATTTATGAATACACTGTTTTGGATTCGGCAAAATATGCCGACGTAACGCATTTTTTAGAGGCAGGCAATGAACTTCGCTCGCAACGCGCAGCCGTTTTTGTGCAAAATACGCATTATTTTGGCGAGCGGCGCAGTCTGACTTATGGCGTTCGCGGCAGCTATTGGACGCTGAATCGGCAATTTTTTATCAGTCCGCGTTTGCAATATTCGTTTCAACCCTTGTGGAAAAAAGATATTCGATTTAATTTTTCCGCCGGAATATACCGTCAGCCGCCTTTTTATCGTGAAATGCGCAATTTTGAAGGCAAAATCAATCAAGACCTCAAAGCGCAATCCTCATTGCATTGCATTGCCGGTTTGGATTGGAATTTTCGCTATTGGAATCGCCCGTTTAAGTTCATCACCGAGTTGTATTACAAAAATTTTTGGGACATTGTTGCTTATGATGTTGAAAACGTTCGCATGCGCTATTACGCGAACAACACGACAAAAGCGTATGCTTACGGCGCAGATGTTCGGCTCAGCGGCGAATTTATCAAAGGGGCAGAATCGTGGTTTTCTTTGAGTTATTTGCAAATTAAAGAAGATGTAAATTTTGATGAGAAAGGTTTTATCAGCCGTCCTACCGACCAAAGAGTAACGGCAACACTTTATTTTGAAGACCATTTTGTCAAAAATCCAACGGTTCGCATCAATCTTCGTTTTCTTTTTGGTTCGGGATTGCCTTTCAGTCCGCCGGGTTCACCGAATTTTCGCTCGGCACTCAAAGCACCTCCTTATCGGCGTTTAGATGTCGGTTTTTCAAAAATTATTTTTTTTACCGAAAAAAAATTGCGACCGGAATCGCTTTGGCTCGGGCTTGAAATTTTGAATTTACTCGGCGTAGAAAATGTAGTTTCTTATTCTTGGGCGTATGATTTCACAAATGATACACAATTTGCCGTACCGAATTCACTTTCGCAGCGGTTTTTAAATATCAAAGCTGTTTTGCGATGGTAAAATTAAAAAACGCTGATTTTCGGAAATAAAAGAATATATTTGAAAAGAAACTGCTAAATTTGTGCGTTTCCAAGTGCCTTTCGGTGCGAATTATCATAACAAAATACATCAACATTGGCTTTACTTTTTTCGATAGGGTTTCTCGACGTTCAATGGGTGGATATTTTCGACATTTTTTTAGTGGGAGTTTTGCTGTACAATTTTTTTAAGTTAGTACGCGGAACACCTGCCCTGCGAGTTTTTTTGGGTTTTTTGGTTTTATATTTTGTTTATTTGCTTGTTCAGGCGACAGAAATGGAGCTTTTAACGGCGATACTCGGTCAATTCATGGGTGTCGGCATGTTTGCAGTCGTAATTTTATTTCAACAAGAAATAAAAAAATTTTTACTGCTCATCAGCAAAACAACGGATTTAAACGAGAGTTTAGGAAATTTGCTACGATTTAACAAAAATAATACTAAAATAACTTGGGAAACGACGCATCTGATTGAGGCATTGAAAGTTATGGCGCACGGAAAAACGGGGGCATTAATCGTTTTGAGTGCCGAAGACCCATTACAGGCGGTTGCTGATACGGGGGATTTGATTGATGCTAAATTAACAAAGCAAATTATTTTAAGTATTTTTTTCAAAAACAGTCCTTTGCATGACGGTGCCGTCGTGCTGACTGACGGGCGCGTGAAAGCGGCGAGATGTCGTTTGCCGATTTCGGAAAGCGACAAAATACCTGCTAAATTAGGTTTTCGCCATCGTGCATCTATCGGTATGAGTGAAGCTGCCGATGTGATGGTGCTGATTGTTTCGGAAGAAACCGGCAGTTTATCCGTTGCATATCATGGTGAGGTTTTTTACGATTTAACGCCGTATCAGGTAGAGGAGCGATTGAAAAAATATCTTGAAAGTAAAAACGATTCTGCTAAAATTGTTTAATTGCAAAAAATAAAAAAAAATCGGTAAATTTGTCAAAAAAAACGCGGTCATGCACGGAAAAAAACTATTCAACATCGGCAATTCGGATTTCAAAACGGTTCGTTTGACCGACAGTTATTGGGTGGATAAAAGCCTTTTTGTACGAGATTTTCTTTATTCGGGCAGTTCGGTTT
>JBPOJO010000787.1:0-36749 GCA_052033485.1 Bacteroidota bacterium
ATTTGTTCTTTCTAAGTTCGTCATTTTCTTTTTTTAGATTCTTAATTAAATCTTTAGCTTCCTTCAATTGTCTCTTCAGCTCTTTATTCTCTTTTTTCAATGAATTCTTTAACGAAGCCATAGATAAATAATCTTCCTTATTTTTTATTTCTCTGGCTAAATAAAGATCTATTAAATTCTTAAATTTTTTCAAATCAGAAACATTTAGGCTTTCAATAATTTCACTAAATTCTCTAAAGAAATAGACAATTTTTTCTTTCTCTTCTCTTTTTAATTTAAGCAGAGCTCTAAAAAGAGTCAGAGGAATTTTGTTTAAAATTTTTAGAGATTCATTTTCCTGTTCCAAGCACTCTTCCAAGTATATCTTGCAAAATACACGGTTAACAAGACCTCTGTCATAGTATAGTTGTCTAGCCATCTCTCTTTCACTAATATTTGATTCCTTGAGTCTTAATTTAATTTTGTCATAAGCTTTTTCTTGCAGTTCTTTTTTTATTTCTTTTGTCTTTATATAACTATTCATTTTTCCCTCCAAACAATAAAAATAATAACTGCTACTATACATAGAGGTATTTTAAACTGTTATATGAAAAAAATCTACAAATAAAATTAAACCTACAATTTTTAATTGATTTTAACAGCCCTAAGGTTAATATAAAAACATTTCTATAGAATTCCCTAAACTGAGGATCTTGTGTCAAAATAAAAGTACTCCAATACAGCCTATAGGTATTTTAAACTCATATTGAAAACTTAAAATAGTTCCTACTACTTTGGGGAATAACTTCTATAGTTTAAAAACCAAAAGCTCGCTTTTTTCACACCTTATACTTTTTGTGATAACATACAACAAATAAGATAAAAAAGACAAAGGAACTTAATACTAGTTCCTTTTTTGTTTCTTTGTAAATTATCTTAGAAAAACTAAAGTAGAGGTGTTTTAATGATTGATACATTTGTTATTTTTTACAAGACTAGCAACTATAATACTAAGGACGTTTTATCTTTACCAGGTGTCATAAGGGAACTAACAAGAAAAGATTTTGATGGCAACTTACGTTTATGCGTGAAACCTTCACTTTTTATAAAAAAGTATTCTTCAACTGAAAGTTCTAATAACAAAGTCCTGTGTAACTTGAAAGAAACTTTACTAGTAAAAGACTATTTTGATAAAAAAATAGGAGAAATTGGAGAACTTCGAAGAGTTGATTTTGCATATGATACAGAGATTCATTTTAATGAAAATCAAAAATTAAACAAGTTCTTTATATCAATGCTATTAGCATCAAGGAACTCTTCTTTAAATAAAATTTTTTCAACTAATACTAATAATACTAGTCTTAATATGAAAATTAAAAACAAAACAATGGAATTTTCAATTTATAATTGCAATGATAAGGATAGGTTAGGAAATACACGATACGAACAAAGATTTACAAGCCTTCGAGGATTAGACAATTTTCAAAATAAAATATTAAAAAGCCTTAATAAATATGATAAAGAGCTGTGTGACCTTACAAGTACAATCCCTGTTATTGAAACTTATTTTTCTGAACTTATTTATAATGAGTATCAGATGTCAAAAAATAAATACAAAAACTTACATGAATTTATTGCTAAAATGGATGCTTCAAACTTTATTCTGACTAAAAATGTCTTCAAACAATTTTTTGAAAAAATTTCTGATGGCAACGTTGATTTTTATATAGCGAAAAATTTATCGGCAACGGTTTTGCCGAGTTTGAGCACGCTCGCAGATGCGAATTTGCAAATCGATAAAGTCGAAAAATATGAGGGTGTTTTTTTTCTCCTTTTGCCGACCACTTCAAAATTGATTTTCAGCAAATTGCGAAAGTCCTTTTTGATGCGCGAGTATGAAGTAACTTTTCGCGCAATGTTTTTTCACGACTTTTTCGGTGATATGCAAAATATTACCGACGAGGTCTATTTCGGAAAAATTGCCGAATTGCGAAATTTTGAAGCTCAACTCCTTTTCAATTTGTCGATTTCGGATATTGTAAAAAATGTTCCGAACGACAAAAATATTTTTGAGAGTGTCAGTGAAACCTTTTTTTATTTCACCGATTCAAATTTATGGGGACTTGAATGCAAATTTAAAGTTACCTTGCACGAGAGCTTTGAATGTTTACCATGCTTACCGACGCGCGAATGTTAAACGATATTTTCAAAAAGCTAAATGATAATTTCGTTCGTGAAATTTTAAACGACCCTGACTTCAAAAAATTGACAGCGTCCGGACGCTCGGCTAATTTTTTGAAAAGTCCGGAAAGTTTTAAGATTGAAAAAAATCGGGCAATCAAATTTGGAGTTGGTTATACTTTTGCTCAGGATTACGGAATAAAAGCATCTGTGCCGGTTTCCGCGCTTTATGATTGGCTGCAATTTAAAAAATACGGATTGGACTATGCAAACACCGCAGAGCGAAAAGCTATCGCATGGGCGTTGCATTTTAAAATCAAAAAAAGCGGGACGTTTAAATTTAAGCGTCCGACTAACATATACGAAAAGGCGACTAATGTTGCCTTAAATCAATTTAAAAAAGAGCTAAATGATTACAGCGCAGGTATTATCAGAAAGGCTATTTTCGGACGATGAGCCTTGTGGCTGGTTTGCGGGTGCAAACCCAACCACGGTTAGGTTTTCGTTTATCGGCACGGATTGGACGGGTTATTTTGTTTCGGCGGCGGCTGATTACATAACCTTATTTAGCCCGACTCTTTTACCTATTTTGGCGGGTGATAGTTTCATTTTGGACTATTTGACCCACACGGCAAAAATTTCGGTTACACGTGTTCAAATTTTGACTCCTAATTTTACGTATCGACTTTATTTTTCTCCTACTTACAGTTATTCGCCGACCGGCATAACGACTTTTACGCGCTGGATTGGACGCGACGATTACATAAATATTGAATATCGATTGAACGATTTATCGGGTGTCCGATTTTTCGTTCAAAATATTAAGTGCAGCCCAAACGGCGTTGCCGATTTGGATATTTCGGCGGCAATGAGCGCTTTCAATAAAGCGTCTTTTGGGTATGATACGGCAGGTAGTTTAAATCAATTGCAGCCTGATTTACAAACGAACTTTGTTTTGATTTATACATCTTTTGAGGCTGGCACGACTTTTAGTAATTTTATCCCTTACAAATTGCACACCGTAAGGGCGGCTCAGCAGATTGGGAATGAAAAGTCAAACAATTTAGTCGAATATGTGCCAAAAATCGGAATAACACCTGAAGCGAAGTGGCTCACCCGCTTTGAAAAAAAACCTGTTTGGGCAGGCGTACAAAGTTACTTGTCATTTATTTATAGTGAATTTATTGACAATGTTTATTTGAATTTCACTCCGCCTTTTACGTCAATCAAACTTGACGATACCCAACGTGTCGGTATTAACCATATTTTGATTAACGAAAATTGGAAAGCAGCCGAGCCTTGTTTTTGGCTTGAGGGCGACGAGCTTCCTGACCCTCCGCCGCCGAACCCTCCGCCGAAGAGGAGAAAGGAGTATTGTTGGCATTTTCAAAATGGGCGCATCGATATTGAATTAGATTGCACCGAAAAAATCATTTGGGTTCTTTCTGACCAATTTCAAGGTTTTTTTTCTGGTGGTACTACTTTTTACATAAACGGGACAGCATACCCAAATCAAGTCGCGTGGCAAAATGCGATAACTGCTGCGTCTGTTATCGGTGATACATTGCGGCTCGAAATGGTTGCGCCGAGCGCGGTAAATAGCTATCATACTGACATGGTTTTTTACATGGAGTGGGGGAGCATGGACACGGTAGTGTATCCGTTTTGGAGGCTAAAAACGATTGAATTTTCCGATGCCCGTGTCGGTTGCGACCGAATGATTATGATTAGACATCGAATCGCTTTTGAGCCGACCGGGACATCAAACCCAATTCGTGTAGGAATAAGGGACATGCCTACTACAATTAGTAATTATTGCGATTTTCCTTATTGTTTGAGCGTTCCAGCGGACGTTGCGGCTTTAAACGCTGTTTTAGCTACAAAAGTTGACGGGCAGGCTATTGGTCTTCATTTCTGGTATGGTTGGTCTGGAGATTTTCCGTCCGGCACCCCTTTGGTAACCGGCAACGTCGATGCGGGTTTTTATTACCGTTACCTTGACCCTCCATATTCAGATGATTACTTTTTAAGTGTATCGGCAGGAGAAAACAGCTACCCGTTGCAAATCCCCGAATTGCAGGGAAATTCGGCTGTTTATGACGGTGTTACACGGCGCGATGTTGTGAACAATGTCCCCGTTTCTCTAATTGACAACAAAAGAACAGTTATTTTCCTATCATTCTATGTTGATAATGTGATGACTTTGCAGTCAGTTTTCAGCAGCAGAAAAGGTGCTTCCGCTCAACGGCGGGGCTTTGAGGTGCGAATTGAAAATGGAGCGGTTAAGTTTTATTTAATTGCAGACACTTTTCCTACAAAAGTTTTAGGCTGGTTTGCGCCAGCCAAAAAAGGTTACAATAACGTTTTGATTATTCACGACGGAACGAGCAACAAAAATGCAGTAAAAATTATATCTAACGGCTGTGAGGCGGATTTACAAACTTTTTTATTAGGAATAAATTGGGGCGACCCTTACACGATTGCCGAAGCAATCCCTCAAAATATTTTGACTTTCGGAAGTGCTTTTTCCGACGCACAGGATATTCCTTTTAGAGGAAAAATAAAAAAAGGTTTTATTTGCAGTGGCACAAACCTTGTTTTACCAAACGGCATGGAAAAGCGATGTTTCCAAACGGTCGGGAATCATAACGGCGGAATGTATAACGGTGAGAGCTACTTTCCGGCGAGCGGCATGGATTTTTACGCCGATTTTAATTTTGACCAAACGGGCGTAAATCCTCCGACTATTTTAACAAGTTCACACCCTTTGGCAATAACGTCATTCGGTGTTGTTTCAAACTCTACTTTTTTAATTTAAAAAACATGGCAAGGTACATAGTCGTCGAAAATAACGCAAATTTCAAAACTTTTTTAGCCACTCAAACGGGTGCGTTTATGTTTAACGGCGATGGGTTTTTCGGCGGCGGCAGGATTTTGAACTGCAAGAAAAAATCCGATAGTGTTCAATCGGATTACGGATATTTTTTAGCGAGTTCTGTGAAAATTTTACTAACTCCTTACGAAAATGAGGAGGCGGCTGTTTCGTCGGCAGATTTAACAATCGTTGATGAGTATGAAAATTCAGAAGACTTTTTAACCGATTACACGAATGGCTGAGAGAATCACACAAGATATTTGTTTAGATTTGCGCGAGTCCTGTTGCGATGGAGAAAATTCGATAGTGCTAAATTGGATAAACACGCTCGGCGGTTTGGAAACTTGGCAGTTCGAATGCCTTACGCGCTCAACTTTGGAAACAGAGTCTGTCGGTAAATTTGAGCGTTATTTTCCTGAAATTTCAGTTCAGCGCGAGCGCGAAATCGAATTGAAAAAAGAGGGTTTTGAAAAATATATTTGCGCCGCCCTTGCTGTAAAAAAAGAGGACGTTTTGCCGCTTTCGGAAATTTTTTACAGTCCCTTTGTTACAATTTCAAATCCACAGGGCTATCCGGACGGAGACTATCGGGTGAAAATTTTACCTGAAACGCAACAGTACAAGGACAGCTCTGCCGGCACTATAAATTTTGAGTTTAAATTTATTATGCCGAAATTATTCACCGTTCAAAATTAAATTTATGGTTGAGCTTTGGATTAACGGGCGAGTTTTAAACGGAGACCCGGAAAACATACCTGAAATTTCGAGGAGCATCGGCACGGTCGGTGAAATCGCTGACCGTGCCGGCGATTACGCAACTTCGGTTGAAATTGAAATGACTGCTGAAAATTTGAGCATTTGCGAAAACTCTACTATTTTTTCGGCTAACACTGACTTTCCGTATCGGTTTCAATTTGCAAAATTAAAGTCAGGCGGGCATTCGATTTTTGAAAACGGCTCGGCAATTTTAGAGCGGATAGAAGATGATAAAATCGTTTTCAGCTGTTTTGGTTCTTTGGTAACTTTGGCGAAAATATTAGACGGGCTGCCGGCGCGCGACCTTTTTATGCCGGAAATTGATTATCAATATTCGCTTGCCGTTTTTTTACAAAATAACACGTGGGAAAATGGGTTTATTTTTTCAGAGATATACGTTACGGCAATTTCAGTTGTCCGAACGCCTTGCCTTTTTGCAGCGTATGTTTTTCGGAAATTATTTGAAAGTCAAGGTTACACGGTCGTTGGCAATATTTTTTCCGATGCTGATTTTACTTCGGCGTTAATTCCAATGCAAGCGCGCGAATTAACGTTTGGGAAAAGAAAAAAAGAAGAGCAATTTTTTGATGTTACTTTTGGCAGCGGAAACGATAGCTCGGGGTCGGTTTTCATGCCGAGCGGCGATTCCGTAAATTTAGTTGGCAGTGTCCTTTTGGCGACTCACGTGTCAACGGTATCTGGCACGATAAAAGTTGGCGTTACTTTTAATTCGCCGAGCGAAAGTTTTGTCGGCGATTCGGCAGCTTCTGGCAGATGGGTGCAAGATTACCAAATATATCTAAACGGCATACCGCAAGCGAGCGGTTTAATTTCGGTGAATATAGGAGATATAATCACCGCTTATTGCCTTTTCCAAGTCGGATATAGCGATTATGTATATCCGGGCGACCCTATCCCGTCAGGCGGCGGCGAGGTTTTTTGTTCATGGTCTGGCGGGAGAATGTTTTTGCAAGATATTAAAACGACTGTTTCAATTTTTGACGATTGTCATTTTGAGCAAATTTTACCTGCCGAATGGACGCAATTAATGTTGTTCAAAGAAATTTCAAAGATGTTTGGAATTTTCACAGTCGTAGATAATATTTCAAAAACGGCTAAATGTTTTTTTTTCAAAGATGTTTATCAAAATATTTTTTCCGCTTACGACTATACCGAAAAAATGAGCGGGCGTGCTGAACTAATTGAATTTCATTCTGACGATTATGCAAAAAAAAATTTACTTGTTTGGGGCGAGGATGCCGATTACAGCTTTTCGTATCAATTTGAAATTTCAGACGAAAGCCTTCAAGAAGACAATACGATTATCGAAAGTGAATTTTCGGCAAGTCGAAATAACGCAATTGATAATATTGCGGAAATAATAAAAACAACGACGGGCGGGGATATTATTGAAACAGAAGTCAGATTGCTAAAAAATATCAAAAATCCGACATTTGATAGTTACGCGACATTTTACGATTTTTTTGAGCCGTTTTACCAATTTTTGCCGCAAAAGATGATGCGTCGATTTAAACGAATAAAAATTTGGTGCAAATTAACGGGTTCGGACGTTTTGAGTTTCGACTTTTCGCGCCCTATTTATTTGCAGCAATTTAATGAGTATTTTTTTGTTGAAAAAATCGAAGCATACACAAAAGATGACGAATTAACGGCAATTATCGCTGTTGCTTTGGGAATCGGCGCGGCTGCTGAGCGAATTTCATATCAAAATAATAACCAAATACCTACGTAACATGGCAGAAAAAATAATTTTCGACGTAACGGTCGACACTGAACAGGCGAATAAAAACGTCGTAAGACTTCAAAAGGAATTAAACAATTTGCGCAATGCTCAAAAGGATTTGAAAAAGTCCCAAAAAGAACTTGACGCGGCTTTCAAAGCGGGCTCTGTTTCAGCAGATGATTATGCCCGCGAAACGGAACGCCTTGCACAAGAAGAAGTGAAATTGCGAAAACAAATTTCAAACACGACTTCCGAATTGAAGCAAAATGAAAAGGCAGTCGAAACAAGCTCGAACAGCCTTGCGGCTCTTCGTCAAAAAACAGCTCAAATGACTGCCGAGCTTTCCCAAATAAATACGGCGACAGAAGAGGGGGCTGTGCAATTTGCGGCACTTTCTCAAAAAATCAAAGAGAACACGGAACAGATAAAAAAAGCAGAAGAAGGTTACGGCTCTTTTAAAACTAATGTCGGTAATTACAAGCAGGCGATTTCAGATGCTATTTCTGAAAATTCGCACCTTTTCGGAAGTTTGGGTGAAACAGCGAGCGGTGTTGCTAATTTAGGAAAAAACTTTTTGATGGCAGCCGGACTGGTTGGCGCGCTTGTAGCGGTTTTGGGAGTTCTTTTTTCAGCTTTTTCAAAAACGGAGGGCGGTGCAAAAAAAATTCAGCAAATCATGGGCGGAGTTTCAAATGTATTCAACCAAATCACGGGGGACATAGGCAGGTTTGTTGAGTATATTTCAAATGACCCTCAAAAGGCTTTTGAGGGTTTAGGCGACGCGATTTTGGAAAATTTCACAAATCGTTTAAAAGGGGCTTTGGACGTTTTAAAATTCACAGGAGAGGGCATTAAAGCATTTGTTTCAGGCGATTTTGATAAATTGTCAGGAATAGGTGAAAAAATCGGAGAGAGCGTTACGCAAGCGGCAACAGGTATTGATAATTTAGGAAAAAAGTCTTCTGACTATTTTGGAAAGGCATACGAAAACGGAGTCGCGCTTGCAAAATTGCAACAAAATTCGGCAACGGTAATTAGGTCTGTCGAGCAGGAGGTAGTAAAATTGAACGGACTTTACGAGCGTCAAACTCAAATTGCAGACGACGACACTCTTTCTTTTCAGGAGAGAAGAAAAGCAACGGAAGACGCTTTGGTTACGAGTATAAAGCTCGGGGAAGCCGAAATTAAGCTCGCTCAAACGCGCTTAGGCGTTATAAATCAGGAGATTGCGTTAAAAAAAGCGCAAGGCTTGGCTGTTACGGACCTTTTGGACGCTCAAAAAGACGCTGCAAACGCGGTCAATGAGGCTGAAAATTCACTTTTGCTCAGAAAACAGGAGCGTTTGACAGAACAGAGAAAAATGGAGCGGGACGCTCTTGAACAGACGCTCGATGTTTTACTCGACAGTTCAGACGCTGTGAAAACAGCCCTCGAAAGGGAAGCCGCTATGACAAGTGGCAGTTATGAGCAGCGGCTCGCCCTTTTGGAGAAGTTAAAAAGTGGCACAATTAAAACGGCAAAAGACCTTTTGAGTTTTCAAACGGAAGCCGAAAACGCGGGGGCGGCGACTTTGGAGGACAGGATTAAAAAAGCGGCAGATGCTCAGAATATTTTCACAGATGCGACAAATCGATTCATTTCCGAAATTGAAAAAAGCACGAAAATACAAATTGATTCAGATGCCCTTTTGGCTGAAAAGGATATTATCGCACAGGAGCGGCAGGTCAGGGCTTTGGGTTTGAGTGAACAAATCCAAACACAACTTTTAGCATTTTTAAAAGACAGAACGGCGGCAGAGGTTGATTTCGCCGAAACAAAAAATGCCCTTTTAGATGAGCAAATAGAAAGAGAAACAAAAGCTGTCGAAAAGCGAATCGAAAATGAAAAACTTTTGCAGGACGAAAATTTGAGGGCTTTGGAAATGAAGTCTGAGCGAATGAAAAATGACAGCGAATTAACGGCTGAATTTTTAAACGCACAGATGGAACAGGAATTGGCTGCCGTTCAACATTCTGAAGAGTTGAAAAGTGAAATCAGGGCAAAATATGCGAAAACACAAACGGAAATATCAAAAGCAAACACTGAAACTCAACTACAAATTTTAGGTCAAACGGCTGGTCAGGCAGCAACACTTTTTGAAGAGCAGACAGTGGCGGCTAAAACGCTTGGTATCGCACAAGCGTCTATCAACACCTATTTAGGTGTTACGCAGGCACTAACTTTGCCGCCGCCGGCGAGTTATATCGCGGCTGGCGTAACAGCGGCGATAGGTTTCGCGAATGTAGCGAAAATAATGGGAGTTCAATTTTCCGACGGCGGTCTTTTGAAATTTGCTCGCGGCGGGCTCGCGGTCGGCGCGAGCCACGCGGCGGGCGGCATAAAAGGGATAGTCGGGAACACCCCGATTGAATTTGAGGGCGGCGAATTTATTACGAGAAAAGAAGCGGTGAAAAACAGCTTTGATGCAATTTCGACGATAAATTCAAATCCGAATGTAAAATTTGATGCCGTTCCGAAATTTGAGTTCGGGGGGACAGTTTCAACAGAAACTCAAAATTCGGCAAATTTGCAAGAAACGATTTTGTCTCAAAAGCCGCCTGTTTTGCAGGTTTCCGAATACACGAAAGTCGCTCGGCGCGTTTCCGTTACCGAAAAAACGGCGCGGTTTTAATTTCTGTGTTTGGTTTAATAAAAAAGGCAAGCTAATTTAGCTTGCCCTTTTTGTTTACCAAACAAAATGATGACAAAAACAAAACTACAAATCTTGAATAAAATATTTTATCGACAAAAAAGTATTAATTTTTAAAATGCTTTTTTTCATTAGCGCATTTCTTAACGTTTGCGGTTTGATGCCCGCCGCCGTTGCAGCCTGCCACTGATAAATATTTTTTATTTTCAAAATGACACGAAATTCCTCCAATTGACTAAAATATTGGTCTTTTGCGTTTTCGTTTATGTCGAAAATTACGTTATATACCGAAAGGTAAGACGTAGACCAAAAACTTTTCGGATTGTCTTTTTCTAAAAGGTTATAAACCGTTTGGACATGCACACCCGCGTTTTTGGCGATTTCGTAAAGGTCTAAATTTTTCCGATAAACCTCCGCCCGCATTTCGGCGTTTTTTTGTTTAATAACCTCTTTGGCTATTTTTTCGTATTTAGTCATTTTTTTTTTGCAAAAATAAGTACTATTTTTTAATTATCGCTATTTTTTTTTATTTTTTAATATTTATTGAAAAAAGTAGCATTTATTTGCGAAAAATGAAATTATGGCAATTTTAGAAATAAAAGGAATAATAGGCGAGGATTTTACCGCGCTCGATTTTAAAGCATGGTTAAAAGCAAATCCGGACAACGAATACACTTTTATCATAAATAGTGTCGGAGGTGATATTGATAATGGGTTTGGAATAGCAAGAGAAATCGAAATGTTACAAAACACGACTACTATTGCCGAAAAAGTTTGCTCAATCGCTACGGTAATTTATCTTGCCGGCGAAAAAAGAATTGCCGACGAGGGTAGCCGATTCCTCGTCCATCTCCCCTTTGTGCCTGGTAAAGATATGCCTGATTACAATTTTACCTCTTATGATTTTTCAGAATATGCAAAACACCTGAAAAAAAAGGAAGTAGAAATCGCTAATTATTATTCAAAAAGGACTAATTTTTCAGTAGAAGAGGCTCTCGAAGCCATGAAAAGCGACAATTCGTTCGGCGCGGAAACGGCAGCCGCGCTCGGATTTTCTAACACAAGCCGAAAACTTAAAGCAGTAGCCATGTTCAACGAATTTTTTAAAAAATACGCAAAAGCGGCAGGAGAGGCGGAGGGTGAAAAAACACCTGAAACACCTGAAAATCCTGAGCCGAAAAATGCGGAAGTAACGCGCGAGGAGTTTGACTCACTCGCTCAAAAAATCGCCGAGCTTTCGGAGGCGGTCGGAAAAATTACCGAAATGCTCACGGCAGCCGAAACTCAAATGGCAGAAGCACTGCCGAATGCAATCGCTATGGCGACTGAAAAAACCGTTAAAAAAGCTCTTGCGGATATGAAAATTTCGGGAATGAGCACAAACGGCGGCGAGAAAATCCCGCAAAAACCGGTAAATTTTGATGCCGAAAAACCCACAAAAAAAAGTGTTTTTGAAATTTTAAAAGAACGGAGAAATGGATAAACCTATTAAAGCGATTCCACAAGAACTTCAAAAAATTGTAAATCAATACCCACGATTTGTCAAAAACTCTTTCGTGGAACCGGGCGGCGCAACTCCGGGGGACATAATGAACGAGCCGATTAAGTCTCCGGAAATTCTCTCGGACGTAATCATCAGTGAATTTTCTTACAACACCGACGCGCTCGCGAAAGGTCATTTGCTGAAAACCGATATGCGGGTTAAGGAAAATATTAATATTTTCGAACAGCAGCTGTTGGCGATGGGCTGCAAAGACGGCTGTAATGTTATCTCAGACGACGTTTCAATCAGGAAAAAGCAAAAGCAATGGGAACCGGTAGGCGTTGGTTATGACATTACACAATGTTATTCCGCGCTCGTAAAACAGCAGGGCTATTTTATGACAGGGACAGGAGCGGAAATTGGCAACTTGCTCACGTCACCTGAATTCGCGCGTTTTTGGGCAGCATTATCAATTCGGTTTACTTTCGCCGAAATTTGGAGAAAAGTTTACTTCGACAAAGAAGCAGGAATTTTGCCGACCGACTTCACGCCACAGCCCGTAGATTTGGGTTGGAAATTACCGACGGAGGATTATTTTAACTGTATTACAGGAATTTGGGCGCAATTGTTAAACGAGCCGGCAATTTACCGTTCGGTAATTGCAGCGAATTCCGGAGCAACTTATGCGTTACAGGCGTTAGCACCCGGAGCGGCGGATGCGATTTTACTTGACATGATTGAAAATGCTCCTGTCGTTTTGACAGGAAATACGTCCACAAAAATCTACGTGACTCGCTCGCTCTATTTTGCACTTTATCGCGACGCGACTTCAACGGTAAATTTCACGGGCGGGCGCTATACACCTGCCGTGCAAAATGGAGGCTCAAATTACATGACATCCGCGCAATACGCCGGATATGAATTGGTGGTTCGCGACGATTGGGATTATAATATCCGTAATTTTTATGATAACGGCACGCGCTTTTTCAACCCGCATCGCGCGATTATGACGACAGATAATAACCTTGCTGTCGGTTTTGACGGAAAAAGTTTAGAGGATATTTTTGGAACGCCATCTTACAGCGAGTGGCATGATACCGTTTTCCAAAAAATTAGAACCCTTTTGGACGCGAAAGTTCTTGAAGAGAAAAAGATTGCTTACGCATACTAAAAAAGGAGGAAAAAATGGCAGCATGCGATATGGCGAATCAGTGTCTCGCGAATTGCGAAGACAATCAGGTACCTGGCATTATCGGCGAAGAGGTCTTAATCGTTCCTTTTTCGGATATTGATAAAGATGCATCTTTGCAAAACGTATCAGGAGAATTTACACAAATTGTTTTGAAAGCGGGGGCAGTCGCTTTTATTTGGCAGGGCTCTCCTGACTCGGTCAAAGCGTCTTCAACAGGTAGCACGGCGGAATTTGTTAGTTCAAAATTTATGCACATGTGCACGGTTACGGGCTATGGCTCAAAGTGGATTGACAAAAAGAAGTTTCAGAGTTTGATGCGAGGTCTTTGGGTCGTTTTCGTACGAACGAAAGATTTGAACATTCATATTTTCGGATGGGACACGGGCTTGAACGGAGAATCGTCCGTTTGGAATCCGATTGAAAACGACGGAACATTCCAAATTGTTTTGCAAACAAAAGCAACTCAATATGAGGGAAAACACCCCCGTAACTTTGTCGGAATTCCGCCGGCAACTCTTACAGAGGCATGGGAAACGCTCGAAGCCCTCGCAACCCCATGTTAATTGACGAAGAGGACGAAAAATTATTTCAGGTTTGGAAAAATCGACTAAACCAAAGTCCGATTTTTCCAATTTCTGAGAATGATAAAAAAGAGGTTCGGCGAGTAAATGAAAAATACTCGCTCCACTTAAAATTGAACAGAAATTGTTCAAATTGTTACAGGGACGCAATTCTCGAAATTATTTACATGGCAAAAGTAAAAAAAACCGAAATTTCCGAAGCGGCAGTCGAAAAAATCGAAAAATCCGAATCGGCAGAAGTCTCCGAAAAAAGGGGGATTTTAATCGTTAACACGAAAAAAGTCAAAAGCGGGCGTATCGGCGTTTTGCACAACGGCAAGCCTCTTTTCGTGTCGAACGACAAAAAAGATGAGAAGCATTTTCGTTTTGTCGAAGATGTTCAAATAGAAATCAAAGAGGCAATCAAAGCCTTAAAAGTTTACGCTCAATATTTTACCGAAATTTAAGCCATGTACATTCAAAAAAGCTACCTAAACAATTTTCAGACTGTTTTACAAAAACAGTCGTTTTATCCAAAAATTGTAGATTTTGGAGAAAACAACGTCGAGCCTCAAATAATCGCCGATTCGGTGAATAATTGCGGTCTTGCAATTTCGTGTGTCGAAATTTTAGGTAGCTTTTTGAACGGTGATGGATTTCTTGAAGATATTGGGAATATTGAATGCAACAAAAACGGCGACACGCTGAATGACATTTTATCATTTTGTGCTGAACAAACGGCACTTTTTAACGGATTTGCGTTGCATTTCGACTACAATCCTTTTTTGCAAATTACCGAAATTACTCCTGTTCAATATCAATTTTGCCGTAAATCTTTTCCGTTCGGTAAAATTGCCGTTTGGGACAATTGGGCGGGCGAATCTCCGAAAATCAATAATTTTTACGAAAATATTGAATGGTTTTCGGAATACAAGCACGGAGAAGCGGCTTACGATGTAAGGAAAAAATTTGAAAGTTTTGATGATTTTGATGGTCAAGTGGGTTTATTCGGTTATCGAAAAAACGGCGCGACATATCCGCTTTCGCCGGTCAGACCTATTTTAAAAGATGTCCAAAGTTATGCGGTGCAAGCGAATTTTCGCTATCGTTCGGCGAAAAACAATTTCGCCGCGACTAAAATAGTCGAATATGTCGGTGATATGACTGCCGACCAAAGAAAAACTTTGCAAAGGCAAATTACCGAATTCATGGGCGATGAGAATGCCGGCTCGGTGATGGTTTTGAACGGCGGTTTCCGCGATGAAAACGGCAACTTCCAAAGTGCAATATCAATTAAAGACATCGACATTACTTCTATTGATAAACTGTTCGAGGTGCAGCATGAGCAAATCCAAACCAACATTTCGCGAGCTTTCCGAATTCCTTTGGAACTTTTTAGCCTAAATCAAAACAAAGGTCTAAATAGCGGCGGAGAAACATTGAAAAGTGCTTACACGGCTTACAACAATTTTACTCAAAAGCAGCGAAATTGGCTTGCGAGCGAACTTGCGCCAATTTTGAGCAATTTTTTGGGCTACCAAACAAATGCAGGCATCAAACCCTTAACTTTTAACAATTACGAAATTTTATGATAAACACACACGACGAAATTTTAGTAATTGCAGAAGATTTTAACATTTACACACCTGAAATTGCCCTAAACATTGACAAAAGGGTTATTGATGGTTATGTTTTACTCGCTCAAAGAGTTGATTTTTCAGATTTAATAGGGCAAAAAATGTACACGGATATTATTGTAAATAAAGCATTACCGGCATATCAAACGTTAATTAACGGGGGGGTGATTTTCGACGGAAATCCTTATTACGGAATAAAGCCATATTTATGTTATTCAGCTTATGTTAAAATGATTTTTGAACATTCTGCCAAAATGACCGCGAGCGGGCTGGTCAAAAAATCATTAGATTTTTCCGAAAATATCAAAAGCGGCGAAATGAAAACTCAAATAGACCTAAATTCACAAAAAGCACAAAAATACGGTCAAGGTATTTTATGCTATTTGAACGAAAACAAAAGCACTTTCACAGCTTTTGAGTGCTTTTCGAACGAAAAAATGCCAAAAACTCAAATCACCAAAGTCGCAAGGGGGTTCGATAAATATTTATGAAAATGTTAATAAATCAAAATTTAATAAGGAATTTCGATGTTCGGAAAGGCGACACAAAATTTTTCGATTTTGAGTTTTACGGAAACATCTGCGATTCTGACCCGATTGATTTAACGGGGTGGACAAAGGTTTTTGAAGTTGCGGATAATTTTAACAATATCGTTTTATCAAAAAATGACTTTATTTTATTAACAATTGACACGGCGAGCTTGCACCCGACCGAATACAGGTATAAAATGACTTTAATATCGCCTTTAAGCGAGGTTTTTACTTTTTTGCAAGGTTTTTTAAGAATAAAATCAAATTTGATATGAAAATTTTCAAAACAACAAACGGGGGAATTGTTTTTGACGACGGTTTAAAAACATATTCTTATCAAAATTTAAGGCTAAGGGCAAAAGAAAACAGTCGTTTTGCCGGATATATTTCGATTTTGGATGACGAGGATAAATTAATCGAAAATCATCTTTTTTCGGATATTGAAAAAGGCGGCGGCGGTTTTTGCTCTTCGGTAGATGATGCAATCGAATATCTTGCAGACACTTTCACCGTTGCGTCAGGCGGAGGAGGCGGCGGCGGCGATGCTTCGGCAGCAAATCAATTAGTCGAAATTGGTCATCTTGCTAATTTCGTTGCAAATCAAACAAACGGTAGCCAAATTTCACAAATTAACGACGGGGCTGGAGATGCCTTAAATATCAATACGGACGGCAGTATCAATGTGGTTTTTCCGTCGGCGACAAATTTATCAGGAGATTTACAAACAACAAGTAACTTTTCATTACTTAACTGTTCGTTTATCAATCAAAAAAACGACTTGCTTTTTACCGAACTTACGGCGGGCGGCAGCACAATTTCGGTAACAGGAAATGGTTTAAATTTTTCATGCGCCAATTTGCAAGCATGCTACATAAAATCACGCGCGCGCCTCCATTATATGAAAGGAGTGCCCCTGACCGCCGAATTTACGGTTTCAAAAATGTATTTTCAGACGGCGGGACCGGGTTTTAAGATGGTTGGGTTTTATTCGTATGAAGCGACACCCGACAATCTGAAAAACTTTGCCGGAATTTTTACAAAAAATACAGGCGCAACCGAAGTTTTGTTTCGCGTTATTCGTAACGGTAGCGAGGTTTTTTCTCAAGACGTTACGGCATTTGCGGATTGGTTAAACGGAGGGGTGATTTGCAGAGTAACCTATTTGTGGCTCGGTTACGCAGGAGCGGTTTTACAAATCCGAAACGTTAACACGGGCGAATGGGACACGGTCTCTGTGTTCAATTATCCGACAAATATTGCACCGTTTTTTTCAGAATCGGATTTGTTTTTCGGTGCAGGAATGGACAATAACAGCGGCGCGGCAGAAGAGTTTAATCTTTTGTGTGTTAATGTTTTCAGGGCTGGTCAGGAAAATTTAATCGGCAATCCGCTGCCTTTATCAAACAATTCAACGGTTACATGCAATAGAACGGCGTTATTTTGCCGTTATTAGAAATTTTGCGCGAAAACAGAGAGAGGGGGCGGTTATGAGTTGTTTCTTAGGCTGTAAAAATTTTCACGAATACACTGAAAACGGCATTCGCTATCGAAAATGTAAATCTTGCGGAACGATTTTTTTCGAGCGAAAAATTAGCGAGTGGGTCAAATTGCCCAAAAAAAAGTAGATTGTTGTATTTTTTTGGGGCAAAAAAAGACCGCTGTTTTTGATAGCGGTTTTTTTATTTAGAATAAATATGAATTAGATAAATTTCTAATAAATATTTGTTTTTCTCAAAAACCCGTCGTATATTTGTATTGTCAAGTTGAACGAACGACTTGACTAAACAACAATCGGAATGTTAAAAAAAACAAGAAATGGATGGAATGTTGTTTTCGCTGAAAACGAAAATCAAAAATTAACTTTTGAAATCCAAAATGACCCCAAAGCGACGAGCTATTTACTCGCGCGGGTGAAAAAAAAATCGGTTTCTTACGACAGTATCAGATTCGTCTTACAGGCGATAGACGAAATTTTAATGAACTATGACCCTGACGCAGAAATGGAAGCGGAAATGGAAGCGGAAATGGAATTTAATAACATTGCCGAAGTGGCAATGTGGTGTCAGAAAAAATTCAAGGCATCCCTTTCCTATGAAGTAATTGACGTTATCTCCGAAGCACCTGACTCCTGGGTGGAAATTAAGATAACCCTGCCAGACGGTAGGAGTTTCAACTACGAGGGAAAATCAAAAAAACACGCCGCAAACGGTTGGGCGGAAAATTTCAAAGGTTAACTAATAAAAAAAGCCCTCTTTTGAGGGCTTTTTTTATATAAAATATTTGATATTTATTTGTTTTTTTCGGAAATAATAAATAATTTTGTATTGTATATATTTTGATTTATCTTTACACCACTCAAAAACACTTTCAGAATTAAAATCTTTGATAAAACGCTATTCTCCTTCGCCAACTTTTAGCCCTGCTAAATTTAGGAAAAATAGCCAAAAAAATAGCCCTGACTTTAATAGTCAGGGCTTTTTTTATTGATACCGAAAATTCGTAAAATGAATAATCGCCGCCACTTCTTTAATTGGCTCTTTGAACCAATTTTTGAAGTCATAAAAAGACAGCCCGTCGTTTTTGGCAATTTCGTACCAATCCACAATTGAATTTCCGACTTTCGCCTGACAATTAAAATCATTGTTCAAAAGCGGCTCAATGCCGATGCCGCTCGTATTGTCTATTTTAAAAATTTTCAATTTTTTACTGCTGTACGGCTTCCCTGACCATCGCGAAATGGAAATTACAGCTTCTCCTCGCTGCACCCGCAAAATCTTTTTTTCCCAATTCGCAAACCCGCCACGTATTGTGTGAATTTTTTCGCCGTTTGCGATTTTTTCGTAAAATAACGTTGGCGCCCCGGCGCGCGGGTGATTAGCCAAAAAGTTTGGCGAAATAGTCAGGTCATAACTGACTATTTTTTTTGGTAAATCAAAAAGTTCTTTCATCAAAATAAGGTTAAGTTTGGTTTGTAATTGCAAATTAAAATTTCGGTCGCCCGATTTTCAGAATTCAAATTTCTTTTTTCCAAAACATTAATTACGTTTAAGCCAAAATCTTCGGCAATTTGCAATGATTTTGGAGTCAAAAATTCGGAAACGCCGAATTTCGCGCCCGTTTTTGTCAAATTTCCAAAAAGTTCGCGCAAGTCTTTTTCCTGCCAAACAGCCCAATCCTCGCACGATTTGTAATTATTCTCCGTGTTCAAATAAGGCGGGTCGCAATAAATAAAAGTGTCTTTAAAGCACCGCTGGCAAATTTTTTTAAACAATTCGCTGACATGATAACATGTAAAAGTAGCGTCTTTTAACATGTTAAAAATTCGCGGAATGTCTTTTTTGAATATTTTTTTGAAATTTGTTGGTTCGATTATCATAGTGTCCATAGCCCCCATGAAAGATTTATTCGACAAAAACACAAACCTGACAGCCCTTTCGATTTCGTCAAAATCACTGCCTTTTGATTTTTTATACTCCTCAAAAAGGCGAGTGTGAACAGGCATGATTTCAAACAAATTTTCAAATTTTTCACGTTTATTTTCGTCTTTTATTACCGAAAACAAATTATAGACATCCTCATCTATGTCGTTCAAAAAATTGTGATTCGATAGCGGCTTTTGAAAAAAAATGCCGCCCGCGCCGAAAAACGGCTCAATGTATATTCTGTGTTTCGGAAAAAGTGCGATATAATCGCACGCCAATCCTTTTTTGCTGCCAATTCTGTTTAGCATTTTTTTTTAAATTTAGTTGTAAAATTCGTCTTTGAGTTTTAAAAAATATCGCGCATATCCTCGCTGATTATGCGCTTTAAAATGCGCATATTCAACACTGTCGAGATTGTAAAGGGCTTTTAATTGCTTTCCAAGCCCAACAGATGTTAAATTATTCATGTTTGCAAAACTCTTTTCGCGTAATTTTGCCAAAATTTCTGAAACCGTAATTGAATTTTTTGATTGCTCAAAATTTTCAATTAAAGTTATTTGCTCAAAAGTCAATTGGACAAACGCCCCCGAAGACTTTTGCAGCTCCTCAACTTCTTTCCGATTGAACAGCCAACCATGACTGTCGCGCCATTTTTGGAAATAGTCATAAGCCTCCGCCCATAAAAGGAATTTGTCGATTTTTTCAAGGTCGTCGAAAATGTCATCATTTATTTCAAATGTTACAATCCGTCGATTATCGGCTGTATCGGTGATGATGTTTTTTCTGTTTGTAGTCGCTCCAAAAACGCACCGACGAGGCAATTTTAACATTTCGCGCCCGTAAGGCAGCCGAACATCGAAAACATCTTTCGATGTTAATTCTTTTAACATTCCGCCCGACTCTAAATCTTTTGGTTCAGCGTCGTCAATTACGACTAAAATATTTTTGACGCATAAGATAAAGTCGTCTTTACCAAACGAAAACCTTGTTTCCGCTTTGTATTTAGACAATTCTTTTGGAAGAATTGTTCGGAAAAAGTGCGTTTTGCCCGTGCCGCCTTTTTCGCCGGCAAGCACAAGCATTGTGTTTGCGTGAAAACCATTAGAAATAGCTATCAAACTCACGAGCCATTTCCTTAAAAAATGTTCAACAAAATCACTCCTGACGCTCGCTCCGGTCGGCGATTTTAAAGCGGCAGCAAGTTTTTTGATTTCACCTTTCGCTGAAATCGACGCGAATTTTCCGAAAAAATCTACGGCAGGGTCATATTTTTCAGATACTTCTTCTGTCCTAAGTATCATTGAAAAATTGTTGAAGCTGTACTCTTTTCCGAGCAAAATTTCCTTACAAAATTTGTTGTGTAAGGTGAAAAGGGCATTTTCGTCCAGCTCCTTGCCGTCTATTTCGTAACACAAATTGAGCTCGTTGAATTTTATTTTCAAACTTTTTAACCACTTTTCAGCCAAAATTCGCGGCGGAATTTTTTCAGTCGGATTTGGAACGTCCTCCGACAAATAAACCGTTTTTGCGATTTTTTCGGATATATTCTGCGAGATGCCGTCCACTTTTTCGATGTTTTTTATGCATTCTATGACGGTTTTTCCGTTTATTTTATCAGCAAAAGCGCGCGAGATAACCGCCTGTGTTTCAGCGGTTTGCACTTTTATCCCGTTGTCTTTGCAGATTTTCAAAAAGCTGCCGAAAGTTACTTTTCGAGCGCGAGTGCGGGCATCGTAATTTAAAGCGGAATTATATTGCTTTTCACGTTTAGCGAAATTGTAACCTTTTGAGGAGTTTTCGCAAATTTTGTGAAAATATTCACGCCCATCCTCGCCAAATTCATTTGATAAAGCGAACGCGATAGTCATATATTCAGCGTAATTATTGACTATACCAATTTTCATTTCTGAAATTTGGTCGCAAACGTAACGCAAATCGTGCAAGCCGAACGGATATGCCGAAAGGCTTTTTATTACTTTATCATCTTTTTTTGTCGGTTGAACTATCCTTTTTTCCCAAACTTTGCAATTCGGCGAAAAGCTTGCTGAGGGGTCAAGGCTGATAAAGCGCGCGCGAGAAATATCAGCGCAAGCGGGGTCGGCGATATAGTCGTAAATATCCGCGTAATATTCTGATAATGCACTATAAATGAGGTGATTATCTTCGTTATCTTTGGGCTTTGCCGTTCGCACGACCGCCCCAACGCCCAAAGCTGAAACCGAAACAAAAGCACAAACGACATAGTCATCTTTTGCTATTTTGTCGCGAAAATCAGCCGCCTCTTTTTGGCTGCCGAAATTATCAAAATCCAAAACAAGGTATCCGGACGGCTCTTTTAAGCCATCAATACCTTGTTTTGAAAAGTCGCCGCCCAAAAAATAAAGCGGGAGAAGACTTTTTAATTTACTTCTCTCCTCTTTATTTGTTGTTTTTCGGATTTTATCGATTAATCTGAGGGTGTCCGATTCAGCTATTTCACCCCTAATTTCTGAAACAAACCGTTCAATGTCGGTTTTTTCTGTTTGCGCGCCGAAACGCGAAATTCGTGTTACCATTCTGTTCGTTTTTTAGCTATTTCGAGCATTCGCTCTGTCCAGCCGATTGAATATTTTTGAATTTTCCGAACATTTTCAATGTCATGTCTGACTTTTGAGTAATATTCGGCAAGGTAATTTACCTTGTTTTCTCCACTTTTTTTGCATTTTTCAGCGATTTTTTTCTCGTGAAAATTGCAAATTTGATAGACTATCCAAACGGGCGAGCCTCCTTTTAACGAAAAAGCAACGCACAATTTGTGCAAACGGCTTTCGTTCTCATTTTTAGCCTGCCCGTCGACTTCGGCAAATTTTTCAAATTCGGCGATTTCTTTTTTCGGTTCTTTTTGGGCAGCCCCGCAATAATTGCATTTTTTTGCCGAAGGCGCGATTAAAGCATGGCAGGCATGGCATTCTTTTACGCCGGCAGCCTTTTTCGGTTTGGGCGTTTGCCCCAAAAACATTTTTCCCCATTCACGGTCATCTGCCCAAAGCCCGTGAATGTTTTCGCACATTTCATAGACTATTAAGTCCTTTTTGAAAGGAGCAGGGCGGGTCCCCCTCCCTATCATTTGCAGCCAAAGGGCTATACTTAATGTCGCCCTTTTTATGATTATCAAATCAATTTCGGGAAAATCAAACCCGGTTGTCAAAATTGCGACTGTTACCAAAATTTTTATTGCGCCCGATTTGAAAAGTTTCATTCTTTTTTCCAGCTCGGCAGCATCAATTTCGCTATGATAAGAAAAAGCACCTATTTCTTTTGCAGTTTTTTCGCAATCGGAAATAGACGCGCAAAATATCAAAGTCGTTCGATTTGGGTGTAATTTTAATGCCTCTTTTACGGCATTGACTATTTCCCTTTTCCCAAATTCCGTATTTTGACTCGCCTCATCAAACTCGCCGTTTTTGATTTTCAACGCCGATTTTTTGACTATTTTTTTTGAATAGTATTGACGAGGCGAAATTAAATTACCATCTTCAACCAATTCTTTGGTGGTCAAACCGATAATTAATTTCTGAAAATATTTAGAAAGCGGCTCATCTTTTTTCGCCGCAACGGGCGTTGCTGTGAATCCGACCGTGTGAACGTCGAAATAGCTTACGATGTCCCGAAAATTTCCCAGATGCACCTCGTCGATAATGACTAAATTAGGTTTGTTTTTTTCAAAAAAACCCTTTTTTATCGCATTTTTGGCACTTTTTTCCATGCAAAGCATAACGTTACTTTGCATTTTTTCTCCGTTCGTGTGATATTTTCGCGCCACTCCAATTTTTTCAAAATCGCTTTTTTGGCACAAAATGTCGACGGCTATTCCGACGCGAGATAACGATTGGGCGGCTTGCTCAATTAACGAAACTCGGTGCGTGAAAATGAAAATTTTGCAAAATTCATTTTTTCTGACAGCCTCAGCAATCATTGCACAAAATGTGAAAGTTTTCCCGCCGCCCGTCGGTAGTGTATATACGATTTTTTTGTTTTTTTGCGCAAAAGCCTCGCGAATTTCAACGAGTGCTTTTCGCTGATATGGTCTCAGCTCCATACCGTATTAGTCAAAAATTTATTAATTACAATTTGTACTATTTCTGTCCCGCCGAACCTTTTGATTTTCATTAAATTGTAAAAATCTTTTTCAGGAGAAATGCCACTCCTGACTAAAATTGAGCAAAAACCCTCGTTCGGGTATGTTTTTAGCCCGTTTTTTGTGGAAAAAATTATTTTTCCTGAATAAATATTGTGCATTTTTTTTCGTGTTAAGCCGCGCTTTTTAGGCGCGGCTGGTTTTTTTTATAAAAAATTTACATTACCGCTCATTTCGCTTTCGGAGGGGTAAAATTGACTTGATGATAAAGGCTGACAGTCGTAATTTTCATACCAATCTTTATATCTTTTTAACAAAAAATCAAGTCCTTTTTGAGTGTCATGGAAATATCCACTCAAATCAAAAAGCCGTACATCAGCCGAAAATTCACTGTTCGTGTCTGCCAAAATGATAAAAGCTGCATCCGCTTTTGCAAGTTGCTTATATATAAGCATTTGCAAAGCGACACCCCACTTTTGTATGTAATAGCGAGCCTCGCGGTCGTCTATTCCGCTGCCGTCGCCTTTACTTTTTGTGTCAAGCACGATTTTTCCACTTTTTGGGGAAGTAATTACAGCGTCCAAAAAGCCCTTAAAAGGCACTCCGCTGATTTCTCCTATCAATTCTTTTTGATAATCAAGCGTGTACCCGTTTTTTTGTTGCAAAAAAAATTCGCAAACAGGTTTTTTTCTGCCTATTTCAGCAGCTTTTTTTACAATTTCGAAAACATTTTTTTCCAAAATCATTTTTTCACCCGCCAAATCGGTAATTTCTTTTTTCCATCTTCTGTTTTCAGAATTTTTAAAATCTGCGTCAACTTTCGGGCGCAGGTCGGCATCGAAAACAAAAAATTTTTTTTCAAAATTTTCAGGCTCAAAAAACAAACATTCAAAGGCATGTCCTTTTATTTTAGCAGCAGAAATTTCACGAGAATCATCCTTTTTAGCTAAGTAAGCCAAAAAGTGAGAAGGGGACTTTTTGAATTCTTTAAGAGATGTCGGCGATAAATGACGATAACACCCTTTTTCGCGAAAATCATTAAGTAATTTTTCGCTAATTTCCTTAATTTTTTCCATTTTCGCCGTTTTTAATTTTTTCAAACTCTGAAATTAATTTTTCGCTTACTGACGGAAAAAAACCTCCAGAAATAGCACGATTTTTCGCTGTCGTAAAGTCAGATTTTTTTGGCTCATTTTTTAAAAAGTCCCAAAAATCAGCAGGGATGCCCAAATAGTTTTCCGAGTTTTCCGAGTTTTCCGAGTTTTCCGAAAAATCATAGTCCTCATGGTTTTCCGAAGAGATTATTTCGTTTATCTCCTCCACCGCGGGGCATAATTGAAAAAAACGCTTCATTGCCGTTTTTATCCAATATTGCTCCTCGTAAGTAATCCATTGTTTTTGATTTTTTGATTTTTCTTTTGCCGCCAAAATCATAACGTCGGAAACGGGAACGCACATCCCATACCCGGAGGGTAAAATAGCCTCGATTATAACACCTATTTTTTTTGAGTTTGGGGGCGGGAAAGCTGCGCGCTCTAAAATCAAACCCGATTCCCCTTGAGAAGAGGAACTTTTGATTTTAGCCAAATCGCAATCGTAAATGACGTGGACGGATATTTTTTTGAAACCCGCCAAATAAGCGAGTTTCACCAAGCTCTGCCACTTTGCGACAAGCTGATAAGCAGCTGAGTCGTAGCTGACTAACATAACGTCGCTGTCGCCGCGCGCTGTCAGTTTGTTTTTTTTCAAAAAATCCAAACTTTTTTCAATGTCGATGGAGGGCTTTACAAACCCGTGAAGGCTGCCGTTGCGACGTTCATAACTTTTTTTTGCAGCGTCGTCCGCCAAAATTTTCATTTGAAGAATAGCAGCTCTTTCGCGCTTTTCGTCAAAAGGGTGGGAATTAGTCATTTTTTTTTCCTGTTTAGAAAATAATTACAAATTTAAGGGCAAAAACGTACAAATTGCTATAAACATAGTTAAAAAAACATAACTATTGCGTTTTTCGTAGTTAAAAAAATATAACGATGCTATTTTTGTCTTTTTTTTGCAATACATTTGCATTTGCAAACAAGTTGCAAAAAACAAAACAAATGGAAATATGATAAAAAAAATTTTGCTTTTTTTTGAGCACGTTTTGCTCCTGCCCGCATTGATTTTGATTTACATCGAAAATGTGCAAAATCAAAATATTGCGGTTTTGCTTCACGCGATAAACGTTTTGCTTTTTGCCTTTTTATTTTCTTCATATTTTTTCAAACCTAAAAAAGAAAACTAATGGAAAAGTTTTTTCAACGGGAGCTTTTTGCAGCCAACATTATAATGTCGTTGCGCTCACTTTTCGCGCTAATTGCTATTTTCGCAATTTTCGCAACTTATATCACCGCATCGAGCGGTCTTTTCGCTCAAAAAATGTTTTTGTCCGTGAACAAAGATATTTTTGAAATTTTGGTTGAATATCAAATGTTCAAAAAAGAAACAGTGCCGATTATTGCACTTTTCGCGGGCTTTTTAATATCTTTTGTAACCGAAATTTCAGGGTTTATTTTCGCGCTTCGAGGAAAACACGTATGGGGCGTTATTTTTTCTTCGGCATCTTCTTTGGCATCTTTTTATAAAATTTACATCGCGCTCCCACGCGTAAATGATAAACTGACAGATGCCGCCTTTGCAGACGCGCTCGGAAGTGCTTTTTTGACTTTCGCACCCGTACTAATCGTATATTTAATAGCTAATGAATGCTCAAAAAATGCCTCGACAGGAGTTGACGTAATAAAAGTTTTTAGTGAAAACGCGCAAAAAACCATCGAAACAGGGTTTAACGATTATTTCGCTAAAGTAAAAAAATCAATCAAAAACTTGACAACTGAATAAAATGAATAAAATGAGTGAAATAACAAAAATCCTTGCAAAACGCCTTGAAATCGGCGGGTTTGCAGAAATAATCAGCTTAATTTTCAAAATAGCGGTCGGTAGCTATTTTTTGGACGCTATTTTAAGCATCGGGCTACTTTGGGCGGCATTTTTAACCGCAACCGCGATTTTTATTTTCGCAATTCAAAAAACAGCAACCGCGATTGAACAGCATAAACTCGCGGCTGTTCGTGAAAATTTAGACGAGGTTGAGCAGACTCTTGAAAATTCGCAAAAGCAAATTGCCGATGCCGAAAAGCAAATAAAGGCACTAATTGCCGAAAAAGAGGCGATTTTGATGAAAAGTCAGAGCAAAATTGACGAAATTTTTGAGCAAAACGAAATGCAAAAAGAGCAAATCGTTTTTCTCGAAAAGCAAAACGCCGACTTGGAAAAGCAAATTGCCGCTGCCGAAGAGCAAAACGCTGTTACCGAAGAGCAAATTGCCGCTGCCGAAAAGCAAAATTTAGCAAACGCGGAATTTGTTGATTTTGCTAAAAATGTACAAAATTCCGCAAGATTAAACGGCTGGGACAGCGAAAAAGTCAGCCGGTTCTTTTTTTCAAAAGGAAAAAACGGTGAAACCCCGTTTGAACATACAATTTCCATTTCAAACGCGCGCGCGGAGGCGGCGAAAAATAAATGAAAACAAAAACTCTAACTAATTTTAGATATTCAAAAAATCCAAGAATTGTTTTGTGGGTTTTGCCGAAAGGGAAACTCGTTGAAACCACTCCTGTAAAAAGGAGTATGCTTGGTTTCAGTTTTTTGTTGTGCAAGGTGGAAGGCATTTTCGGTTGGATTGCTGAACATCTGCTCGTTCAGGATGACGATTATATTTATCGCGAGCATTCTGATTTTGAGGTGGAAATGCAATCGATTAAAGGAAACCCTAAAACACCAAACGACATCCGCGCCCGCCTATATCCGATTGAAAGAATGCCGGGTCAAACGGATTTTGAAAAACATTTTGAGGAAGTCATTCGGTTTTTGGACGTTGAAAACTCGCTCGCTTTTCGTGAAAAGGGGGCAAAAACCTATTGCAATGTTGCCGCGTATCAATTTTGTCATCAAATGGGGGTGTACATCCCCCGCGTTTTTTGGAGCAGGAGCGCGTTTGCTAAAATTGTCGCGGGCGATAGCGTGCCTGTCGAATATGGGAAAACTGTGTTTGAAATGTCTGCAAACGCGCTTTTCGATTGGTTTTTTGAGTTTGGGAAAGATTTCGGCTGGCAGCAAGCTGACGTAGATAATTTGCCGAAAAACAAATTAATTTTGGCAATTGTAAAAAGAAAGGAAAGTGGGCATATCGCTATTATTAAACCAAACGGAAATTCATGGGAAGCCGGAAGAGTTAATCGGGAGGATAATCCAGATTGGAGAAAGTGGTTTTTCTCTCAAAAAAACATCGGGCGGGCGATTTTCGTGAAATAAAAAAAAGGGCTGAAATTTAATTTCAGCCCCTTTTTTATTAAAAATTAATTCTATTTTGTATAATCTTGCAAATTGCCAAACAACCGCCCAAAATCTTGTAAAACAATTTCAGGAATTGAAATTTTGATGCAATTTGCAAGAGATATTAGGTTTTTCATTCGTTTATTTTCTTTTTTTGTCTGACCAATAAATCAATCGTCAATTGTAAAAGATTACGCTCCATTCGCAAACCTAAGTCTGTTTTTTTGCGAATCTCCGTAATCAATTCATTTAAGGTATAGGTTTTGCCGCCCATTGTGCTGATATAAGGTTTATCTCGCTCATTGGAGCTATGTAAATTTATCCACTCTTCTATTGCACAATCTATTCTTGTTTGCAATAAGCGAGAAACCTCCAAAGTTTTATTTACAACTTCTTTGTAACTTTCTCCTTTGGGGATGAAATAAAAAGCGTGATTATTAATTAGCTTCAAAAGGTCGTCAGGGTTAATCTTCGTTATTCCCACTCCCGAAACAAAAATTGTATAAATCAAACTTGTTTCTTTTTGGATTTTTTCGATAATTTCACCCATCGAAAAATCGCAATACGATATTAGAATTATTTTTTCGGTTAAATTTCCCAATATGTATTCCAAGCCCTCGTTTGATTTGTTGAAAAGTAAGACGTTCTCTTCTCCAAATTCTTCTTTAAGCGCGACAATAACTGTACAGTTATCACTAATAACCACGATTTTTGTTTTCATTTTTTTTTCGATTAGCTTTCCTGAATTCAATATCATGCCGATTATGGCATCTTTGACACAACGCCCGCAAGTTGCCATAATCGTTATTTTTCACGTTATGGTCAAGATGTGCAATTGTTAAAACGACTTTGATTGCCGTTTCTTGCCCCGTCGCCGATATATCCGCATAATAATCCTTTTCGATAAATGCCGAATTTTCGGCATCGTAAATAGCCCCGTCGTTGGTTTGATAAACTTCCCGACCGTCGGGAAGTTTTCCTCGAAAAATGTGCGTATAATTTTCAATCCCGCATTTTTCGCATTTATTTTGCGCCCGTTCCAAAATTGCAGGTCGGATTTCCGACTTCCAATTTTGGGGGTATTTTTTGTAGTCAATCGGCATTTTTTTGGGATTTTAAGCCCTACTTTCTTTCGATTTCGGGCGGGAGTTAGTTAGTAGTAAAGTTTGCCGTCCTTTGCTTTTACGGCAAAAAAGATTTCTGTTTTAATTTCTCGAATCAGCTCAATTTTTTCCGCAAGCGAAACGGTTTTGTCAAACAGATAAGGTTTAATATCCCATCCGTTCAAAACAAGCGTTTCAATGAACCAAACAAAAAAGTCTTTTTCGTTTGCAAAATAAAAAACATTTTCGTCTGGACTATCTTCGTTTGGGTTGTTCAAAATATGGTAATAAGCAGCGTGCATCGCATCACCGCAATGTGCGCAGCCTTGAAAAAATCCATCTTTTGCAAAATCGACATTAAAAAAGACTTCTTTTAGTTTTTTAAGAACTTTTGGCACTATTTGTTTAGTAAAGTCAATGCCATAAAATTCTTCTGTAAGCGGTTTTTCGCAATACATACATTTGCCATGCTCATCATAGCGACCGTTTTTTTCTCTTATTTTGCTCATGTTTGTTTGTGTTTTTTTAAAACGGAATATCTTCTCCTTCTCCTTCTCCTTCTGGAGCGGCGGGTTGCGGGGCGGGTTTTTCCCACTCGTCAAGTTTGACAGAGTGCGTTACTCCGTTTGCTGGCTCGCGGCGAGGAT
Source organism: Bacteroidota bacterium (assembly GCA_052033485.1). Lineage (GTDB taxonomy): Bacteria > Bacteroidota > Bacteroidia > Cytophagales > Bernardetiaceae > JBPOJO01. The sequence continues at coordinate 29,284 of JBPOJO010000787.1, forward strand.
TGACATCCAAACGGAGCTGAACGGTTTCAACACCTCTAAACTCTCGCTTTTGAATAGCGGGCGAGTCTGGTAATTTCATGTAAATCGCACCATTTTTTTCGATAATTTCTCCGATTTCGGAGAAATTGATTACGACTTTTAAGCCGTATTTACTTTGTGAGCCAAATCCACAGTATTTAGGCATGTTTATTCTTTTAAAATGTTTAAAATTTGCTCGATTGCTATTTCCGCGTTGTCAAACACGAAAAAATCGAAATTTTCATTAAGCTCGGCAAATATTAATTGCTCCGCCGTAAGCTGTTTTTTGGGAGCTTTAAACTCCAAAAAAACAGCCATTCCGTTTTTTTTCAAAACGCAAAAGTCCCAAACACCGGCGAGCGTGCCTGTACCTTTCATTTTGGCAGCCTCAACTTTATTTCGGCTGCCGCCGTTTGGAATGGCAAAAAAACGATACCGATGCTCAGGGTGCTGATTCCAAAGTGCCTTAAAAACAGCACTTTGAATGTAATCCTCTGAAAAATTAAGCTCGTCAGGCGTATATGCCTTGCCAAGCTTAATTTTTCGCATGTCGCTAATCATTTTTGATGACTTTTAAGTAAAAACCGTAACTTTGTAACAGCTTTTCAACTGTTACAAAATTTCCGCCACCTTTGAGTACCCGTTGAATTTGTAAACGTGTTAAACCCGTTCGCTTAATTATTGCCTTAAATTCCTCGCTTGGCTTAAAAAGCCTTGCGTTTTTTGGGTCGGGATAATCCTCCCCCAAAATTGCGTTCCACTCGATCATACTATTTCTCCTCCTCCTCCTTCGTTGTTATTGATAAAAATCGAAAACTCCTCCGTTGAATAAACATTTTCCGAAAGCCGTCCGTTTTCGTAAGAAACGACAAAAATTTGGTCGTGCCGGCGACCGCGCTCGTAATAGACGAGGGGCTTTCCGGATTCGATGATTACTGCAAACGCGCTTTCTCCATCGCAAGCCGACCTATGCCAGTCGCTTGCTAAAACAATAGACTTATTTTCGTTGTGAAGTCCCGAGCTGCCTCGAAACCCATCGGACGCATGACCTAAAAACAAACAACGGGGGGTGGTGTCGCGCTCGCTGCCGATGATATACCCACCTGATACATTCGTTTTTACACAAAATTCATCTTTCTCCAATTTCCCGTAAAGGGGGAGAAAAATTGTACGACTGCCGCGTGCAGACGACGAAAGTTTAATTTCGATTTTTTTGAACGGTGAGCCGACGACAGTCCACCGTTTGTTGATGAAAATATCCATTTTATTTGAGATTGAATTTTAGTGAAAAACGCCTCCACGTGCTCTTTCGCGATGTCCCGGAGCGCAGGGCGGTGAAAATTACGGGAATTAAAAAATTACACAAAAGTCAGCCCTGAAACCGTTTTGCTCCTCGAAAGTTTCGGAGGTGAGTTTAAACAGAATGTTTTGCGCCGCTAAAACAGCGTTCGAATTGTCCAAGCCCATATCCGTCGCAGGGGCAAATTCCGTATTAGTCATGCGGCGACAAAGCCGGCACGCATGATTTCTCGCGATTTTTTCAAGTTCAACCCCGAACTTTCCACCGTTATCGATAACGGCGGGAAAATTAGCCAAAACGGATTTGATGTTTTGTTTATTCGGAGCGAGTTGCTCAGCTTCCGTTGTTGAGTAGAGTTTTTTAAATTTTGATGTCATTTTGTTTCGCTTTTTTTCAGCAGCGACGCTGTTTGTTTGGTTAATATTACCTTACAAAGGTAGAAAAACTATTTGAGAAAAACAAATATAAATTAGATAAATATTAGATATTTGTCTAATTTATATTTGTTCTAAATAAACTCTGCTTGCAATTTTGCACTTGCGAATTGCAATGACCGTTTGTCTTGTGCCTCGCATATATTGGTGCTCGCGAGCACCATTTCTTTGGTGATTTCCATGTTTAATGTGTTATCGGGTTTCTACTTGTTTCCAGATTTTCGCAATTTCGTTTGCGAAAATTCCTTTATCAATAAATTTTTGTACGATTGTGGGTAATTTTGCCCCCATTCTCGCACAGAATTTCAAATCAAATTCAGCGTTGTCCGCTTTTGCCCAATTCCTGTTTTGACAGTCTTGGACGTAGCTGTATGCTTTTAACTCTGCAATCGCATCAAGGCTCGCGATGCCCGTTGTGTTTTCAGCCTCAGCTTCCCAAACTTTTCTGAAAAAATCATTGGCAGCCGCATTGATGTAATCGGCTTCCTCCGTGAAGAAAAACATTTTTTCTTCGCTGTTGAAAACTAAATAATCAAAGTCAGAAGTGTGTCTTGAACTTCCGTAACTTCTTAACGCCTGTCCTCCGATTAATAATTTTTTCATTTTGTTTGGTTGATTAAGTTGACAATACAAAGATAGGTGATGTTTTTGAGAAAAACAAATATTTATCAAATATTTGTTTAATTTATAATCATTCTAAATAAGGCGCATCGTATCTTTTACCAATTGGCGTTTTTTTTTGGCTGGTGAAAAAATTATACTTTTGTTTCACAAAATATACCACATTCCCATGACTTTATTTTACCGCCATATTCTGTTGGCTTCAATTCGTCAAGGAATATCCTTTCACCCTTTCGCTTCACAAGGCGCGCACCGATTTTCTTGCTTTGTTCCGCCCTTTCCTCGAAAACTTCCGGGAAATGTTTTCTTACCAAATTCCAATAAGTAGGGCTTTGGCTTTTCACGCAACCGATACAATTTGCGTTTGGAAATCCTAAATCATATATTTCAGGAAGCTTTATTCCAGCATTTAAAATAATATCAAAGCAGTCGCTTTTAGTAATCTTTTCGTTTATTAATATTGGAATTACGTTTTCACGTTCAAATTTCATAAACCTTTCACTTCTGTTTTTTTCTTCAAAAGTGAAACCAAGTACATGCCAATCAATTTTATTTTTAAGCTCAAATTGATAGCGAGCCTCTTTTTTAAGCTCTTTTGTACAAGGTGCGCCGGCAACACCGCTAATATACTTGCGCTTGTCAAAAACATCTCTAATGTCGCAGCTCGGATATTTTTCGTTTATGGCTTTTGTAATTGTAACTCCAAGCCATTTTTCAACATCTTTAAGAAATCTTTGATTGTCTTGATGTTCATTAACGACAGGGTTATTAATAATTAAGATATTATGAGTTTCCCCATACTTTTCAATGGTTTTTTTGGCTGCAACCGCAGACGCGGCTCCGCAGCTAAACCAAACGGCAATGGTTTTTTTTTCCATTTTATTTAGTGGTTTTGCCTACAAAGATACAACGGGTTTTTGAAAAAAACAAATATTTATCAAATATTTATTTAATTCATAACCATTCTAAATAAGGCGCAATAGGAAAAGGAAATGACGTGTTAATTAACAATTCAAATAGTTTATTTTTGTTAATCAAATTATTGAATAAGCCCGTAAGCTATCAAAAACAAATGCAAAATTTTATTCGGCGACTTTTTTTGGGTTTGTTTGGCAAATATTTGGTTAATTTAACAAGGTGGTAGGGGATGGTAGGGGATTGGTAGGAGATGTGATGGAGATTTTTTTGAAGTGAAAACCCTCCTGAATGTATCAAAAAGCCCCGTTTTTCGACGATGATGGAGATGATGGGGATTTTTGCCGTTTTTTGAAAAAATCCTACATTTTTTTTTTTTTTTGAAGCACTCAAATTTTTTTTTTTTTTCAATACTACTTTTGTTCAAATAATCTCCATCATCCCCTACCAATATATATAATGTATTAATTATTAAGTATTTATGAAAACAGAATATTATTTTGTTTTTGTTGTAAATGTTTGATTATTAAGTATTTACAAGTTTTCGACTTGGTAGGGGATTTTCAAATATAATCCCCTACCAATCCCCTACCATCCCCTACCAACGCGTTAAAGGTACTTAAAAGCTCTTAAAATATCAAAATGTTAATTCACAAAGGTTCGTAATTACACGGATTTTATCATAAATTTAATTAAAAAAAGGCATTTGGTAAAATCGCCGTTTTCCCGAATTTTATTCCGTTTTTTCTGAAACCAAACTTTGTTTTGAGACACTTTTTAACTGCCTTTGGGTATTTTTCACAAATTAATTAATTAATCTTTAAATATCTTAATAAAAAAATAAAAAGTGCCAATTAAACTGTCAAAATAATATTGCAAATGTTGATTAACTATCATTAACAAAAAAACCGCGCTAAGGTAGCACGGTCTTTTTCTATAAACACATTAAACTATTAATTAATCAATTGAATTCGGGCAAATAGACCTCGACATCACCCTCCTTGTCCGAAAATTTAACATCGTTATTTTCGCAAAACGATAAAAACTCTTCGCTGAGTTCCGACTTGTGAAATCTGAAAACGTAACGACCGTAGTAGTCGAACGTTAAACTCAATTTTGTACGTCCATAGGAGCGGCTAACCTCCTTTTGGCAGGCAGAGACAATATAATTGAATTTTTTGTCGTATTTTGCCGCCGCCGCCGATAAAGCATTGTCGTCAAAAATTAACCGACCGAATCCTGAACGTGCTATCGAAATTTTCTCCACAACGGACTCGCCGTTGTCAAAGAAAAGTACACAGGAATCGTAGAACAGCTCCTCTCCGCAGTTTGTGCAGAGGAGGTGTGCCATCTGCTGAACACCATCTTCGTCAATGACCTCGTTTTTACGCTCGACAAGTTTGCCGAGCTCCTTTGAGTAAAAAATTCCGTCTTTCTTGTAAATATCCAAAGAGTTTCTAACCTCCTTGTTTTCTATACAATTTTCGCAAAAACATTCCTTGCCGCGTGCCGGCGCATAGTACCATACAAATCTTTCTTCTTTAATCATTTTGTTGTTTGTTTCGTCAAGTCATCCGTTCAACTTGACAATACAAAGTTAATCAGGAATTTTGAGAAAAACAAATATTTATTAAATATTTATCTAATTTACATTCATTCTAAATAAAACCACTTTTTTGCTTTTCTTGTTTTTTTTTTGCTTATTTGCGAAATTTTGATATGAAAACCCTATATTGTCTTATTAAATCCAATTTTGAAAAGAAAAGCTAAAATAATACCAGACATTTACGAACATTACGTAAATAACGGACGCTCGAAAGTAGCTACTGCAAAAGCACTTGGAGTGGATTTTGAAACCGTTAAAAAGAATTTAGAAAATTACGAAAGGCTCGCGGAAAAAAGCATAAGCGAACAGTTACAAAATGCTAATGCGCTTGCTATTCAAAAGCAAACCGAAAAATTAGCGAACGGGGACGACAAAGCGATTGAGCGGCAATTCAAATACGTAATTGCCCAAACGCTCGCGCACGAACTCGCCCAAAAATTAAACACTCCGAACGCCAAAAATAACCCACTTTTGCAACTTGTCGACAAGTTGCAAAAGGGTTTGACCTCTTACCAAAAAACTTTTTTTGAAGCGACACAAAGATTCAAAGGGATTTTGTCCTCAACGAAAGCAGGAAAAACACATTATGCAATTTTTGAAACATTAGCCAATGTTTCAACTTTAAACAACGCCGCCGTTGTTTGGTGGGTTGCGCCAACTTATAAAGTGGCTAAAATTGCATTTGCGCGCATTTCGCGCCTTTTGCACGAGGCAGGCATCCCCGTTGCTAAAAACCTCGCCGAGCTGCAATTTACGTTCGGCGAGGGGCAAAAATTGCAATTCAAGAGCGCAGAAAATCCTGACAATTTGTACGGCGAGGACGTGCATTTTGTCGTTTTTGACGAATTTACACGCGGAAAAGAAGCCGCGTGGACGGCAATTTATTCGACTTTGACTTTCACGCAGGGGCGCGCCGTTTTAATCGGTAACTTCACCTCCGCGTCGAATTGGGGCGTGAGATTGGTAAAAGACAGGGCTGCCGAATCGCCGAACGAATATGCTTTTTTCAAAGTTACGGCATGGGAAGCTGTCGAAGCAGGCGTTTTGAAAAAAGAGGTGGTTGAGCAAGCTCAAAAAGATTTGCATAAAGTCATTTTCGATGCCCTTTATTTAGTTGAGGGCTCTTACGACGAGCTTGCCCTAATTTCATTCGATAAAATTAAATCCGTTTTTGTCGAAAAAATAGAAAAAGATAATAACGCCGAGCTTTTCATTACGGCTGATATAGCCCTAATGGGCAGTGATAAATTTGTCGTTATCGTTTGGAGCGGTTTCAAAGTTTTAGAAATTTTGATGCGCCCAAAAACGGACGGGAATGAGGTTTATGAATATATTTTAGATTTACAGAAAAAATACGGCGTTTCTGAAAAAAATATCGCTTACGACGCGGATGGCGCGGGCGGTTATTTGAACGGCTTTTTGAAATCCTCGCTCGCATTCAACGGGAATAAACCCGTTAAAAAATATGCGAATTTGAGGACAAAATGCTATTTTGAATTATCCAATAAAATAAATGCAAATCAATTGCAAATTCAATCGGATTGCATTTACGAAAATGAAATCAAAGAGGAGTTGCAAGTAATCAAAAAAGCCGCTTTGGATTTTGAGGGCAAATTTGCAATTATCAAAAAAGATAGAATGCGTGAAATCATCAAACGCTCGCCCGATTTTGCAGACGCTTTGATGATGCGAATGTATTTTGAAATTTCACCAAAAACAAACCCGATATGTTAAAAATGACAATTAGCGGGCGCGAGTTTGATATACCGACTTGCGCTGAGGAATTAACTTTTGAGCAATATTTTCGTTTGGCGAGCGAACCTGAAACAAATTCGCTTGGAATTGCGGCGGCGATAATCGGAATTGAAAAAACGACTTTCAGCGCGCTGAAAGTTGCGAACATAAATTTAGCAGATATTGCGCAAGCCCTCGAATGGTTAAATGAGCATTCTTTGCGCTCTTTACAAACGCTCGCGTGCGAATTGCCGGAGGAGCTTGCAAAAAACATGACGCTCGGCGATTATGCTGAAATTTTGTCGTTTATCGACAAAAACAAAAGCACTTTGTCGATTTATCAATTTATTTTGGCAAAAATGTACGATATTTCGCCAAGCGATGTTAATAAAATGCCCGCTTTCAAAGTTTTGCAGCAAGGAAGTTTTTTTTTGAAAAGTTTGAAGACTATTCAAAAAAAATCGAAAAAGCGGGGCGGATTAATTCGCCGTCTCCTGACGAAATTTTGGCAGATTCTCGGAATTTGAGAAATTACGGAATCTGGAACATTTATTGGAAATTGGCAGGGGGCGACCCTTTAAAATATGACGAGGTCGAAAAATTAAAAATGCCAATCGTATGTATTCATTTATCATACTCCGCCGAAATAGCAGCCTTTGAAAAAAGGTATTCGGAAATCAAAAGAAACAAAAAATGATTGAAAAGGAAATTATCAGGGTAGCGAAAAATTTATCGGCAACGGTTTTGCCGAGTTTGAGCACGCTCGCAGATGCGAATTTGCAAATCGATAAAGTCGAAAAATATGAGGGTGTTTTTTTTCTCCTTTTGCCGACCACTT
>JBPOJO010000161.1:0-11831 GCA_052033485.1 Bacteroidota bacterium
ATTCGCTTGTGCAGGATACTTTCCTCCAAATCCGCAAGCTAAAGCTCGCGGTACATTCCGAATGTAGCGCGAGCTTTAGCTTGCGCGCTTACATTCGCTTGGCAGGATACTTTCCTCCAAATCCGCAAGCTAAAGCTCGCGGTACACTCCGAAATGTAACGCGCGCTTTAGCTTGCGACCTTACATTCGCTTGTTGCAGGATACCTTCCTCCAAATCCGCAAGCTAAAGCTCGCGGTACACTCAGGCAAAAAAGTTCCTTTTTTTCAAAATAAAAGAAGCGGATAAGAAAATTTCGCTCTCAACAATTCAGAATCTTATGCTCTCACAAGATTACAAGTTAATTTTTCTGTTTTTTTTGCAAATATTGTCATTGATTATTATTTTTTATGTAAGTATTCATGCGATTGCCTTCCGAAAATGGTGTTCGGGCGCGACAGATGAACAACAAATTTTTTTGGAACAAAAAACCTATTTGCTTTCAAGCATGCTCAAAGCAGGCGTTTCGGGCTGTTTTTTTTCACTTTTTTGGTTTTTGCATTTGCTCAATACTCATTTTCCTTCGCTCATACGCGGCGCAATGTGTGCGGAAGGCGTATTACGTGCGGGTGAATTTGGTTCGCTGATAATTCCGCTTAAAATGTTGATTTTATTGCTGTTGTCAGGGTTATTTTTTTTAAATGAGCGTGATTTTTTGTATTCGGAAATGCCATTTACGCCGCAAAAATTCGTATGGTTGATTCCGCTTGCCTTGCTTACTTTATTTGACACGACTTTAACTTTCTATTTTGTCGGTTCATTACAGCCCGATTTATTGACGAATTGTTGCAGCGCGTCCTCTTTTGCACCTTCCGTTTCGGGCGAGGCGGAGAACAATTTTTTTAAAATTTCGGGCGAAATATATGCTGTTTTATTTGCTGTTTTTTCCGTTATTTTTCTTTTAATGTTGAGCAAAGGCAGCAAATTATGGCTTGGGGCGGCAGAAATTTTTTACTTTTTTGCCGGATTTTTTTCCTTACAAAATTTTTTTACGGCTTATATTTATGAAAATTTTTCGCATAATTGTCTTTACGACCTTTTTTTAGCGGAAAATTATCGACTCGGCTATGTTCTGTTTGCGGCATATTTTTTCATTCTTTTCGACGCATTGCAAAATATAATACCGTATTTTTATGCAAAACATGAGAAATATTTTGCTCAAAAAAGCCTTACAAGAATTATTTTATTATTCGTAAGTTTTCTTCTGACACAAATTACGACTGTTCTTTTTCTTTTTTCTGATTTGAAAAAGTGAGGAATAGCAAGCGTTTTTTAATGATTTGTAAAGAAATTTGTAAGATGTAAATACAGAAATTTATATACAATTAACTTTTAGCTCTCAATTTTTATCTTGAAGCAGACATTCTTGCATTTACGTATTGGGTTTAATGAATTTGGCTGCATTCAATTTCCTTTTTGAGTTGAACTCTATGATTTTTTGCCAATTAATTACCCCGTCAACACAAAACTCTTGAGCAAAATTCAAGGTAAATTGATTAATAACTTTGGCATAAGCCTTCAAAAATTCTTCGTTTTTCACTCGAGCTTGACAGCCAAGTGGCTCAATAATGTCGGTATAAAGTGTATCGCTGTCAGAAATCAGTTGCCAAAACTCTTTGAAATGAATTTCTTCTTGCGATTGCAAATAAGCATCAAGTAAAAAACTCAATAAATCTGTAACACACCAAGTTCTCTGAATCTGCAACTGATAATAATTCTTCTCTTTCAAAATATCTTCAAGAAGAAGTTTTTCCAAAATGACAACTTTTTTTTGATAATATCCTTCTAAGGCATTCCCTAAATGAGTTCAGGGCATGTTCATAAAAAATTAAAGCTGATTTTTAGCAGTGTATTGTGAGCATCTTGCTCACCACCTTTGTTTTTGGGGAGGCAATCAAGATGCTTGCACTACTTTGTTTGCATCGCCCGGCTAAAATTCATGCCCTCAAATGGTAAAAATAACGCGCAAATTTTTTTTGAACAAGCCCTGTAAATGAGTTTCAATGGAGTTTTTTTTCATAATTATTTCCTAATTTTTGAAAAATTGACAGGAATTATACTGCAAAGTATTGAATCTTTAAATAGAAAGCGTTTTTTTGCCGAGTTTTTTCAGTCCGAAAAGTGTACGGCAAATACCGTACACGAGTTTAATTCGGCTTTTTGGGAATAAAAACACTAAATTCCGTGTATTCGCCGATTTTTGAATCAACAAGAATTTCGCCTTTATGGATATTTTTAATGATGTCGTAACAAATAGATAAACCCAATCCGGTGCCTTCTCCCGCAGGTTTGGTCGTGAAAAAAGGATTAAAAATCTTATCCATGATTTCGGGATTTATGCCCATTCCGTTGTCTCTGAACACAATTTCAACTTTTTCTTTGTGATTCACAGTTCTGATATTGAGGATAGGCTCAAAAAGCGGGTCGCTTTGTTTTCTGCGATAAAGGGCATAAAATGCGTTGTTGAGCATATTGAGAAACACGCGACTCAAATCTTGCGGAATGACTTTGACCGGCTCAACACTGTTGTCCAAATCTTTTATCACCTTACAAGCAAATCCTTTATAGTTGTTGAGCATGCTGTGATAAGCAAGACTTGCGTATTCTTGCAACATCGTATTTAAGTTTACATCTTGATAAACGCCTTTTTTGTCGTGCGAGTGCATGAGCATATTGTTGATGATGCTGTCGGCGCGTTTTCCGTGTTCATGAATTTTATGCGAATTTTCTGTGAGATTGTTCAAAATGTCGAGCGTGTCGTCAATGTCTTTATCCGTAAAATTTTTGGCGCGAATGGCATTCAAATTTTTGGCAAGCTCAATAATTAAATCACCCGAAATTTCTGAAAAATTGATGATAAAATTCAGCGGATTTTTGATTTCATGCGCAATTCCCGCCGTCAATTCACCTAAAGATGCTAATTTTTCTTGCGCAATAACTTGTCTTTGTGCATTTTTGAGTTTAGAAAGCGCAGTTTCTAATTTTTCGTTGCTGTCTTTGAGTTGTGTTAATGTCTCGCGTAATGTAGCTGTCCGCTCCTCAACTTTCTTTTCAAGCTCTTGTTTATGGGTTTTTTCTAATTTAATAATGCTCAAATAAGCATTGATTCGGTTCGTCAACTGATAATCGTCAATAGGTTTCGTTAAATAGTCGGTCGCGCCGAGCGAGAAACCTTTTTCACGAAATTCTTCGGATTTGTAGGCGGCAGTGAGGAAAACGATAGGAATGTTTTTTGTTTTTTTCCGACTTCTGACAAGTTTTGCCGTTTGAAAACCGTCCATTTCGGGCATTTGAATATCCAAAATTATCAAATCAATATTTTCACGCATCAAAATTTCTAAGGCTTCAAAGCCCGAATTAGCTTCAACAATTTCTACGTCCGAAAAATGTTCTTCGAGCAAAGTATGCAAGGTAAAAAGATTGCTCGGCACGTCGTCGACGATGAGAATCTTAAATCTATTGTTATCTGTGAAATGATGTTCGCTCATAGCCTGCTGATTTTTTCGGATAAATTAAAAGTTTTTCAAAAGCATTTCGCATACACAAGTCAGAAGTTGCTCATAATCAACGGGTTTCACAATGTAGGCATTCGCACCTGCGTCAAGGCAAGCGACTTTGTCCTCGTATTGCGCTTTTCCGGTGATGGCAATAATGGGAATATTTTTCCACTTATCATTTGCCCGAATTGCCTTTATAGCCTCTAAACCGTCCATTTCGGGCATGATAGTGTCCATCATAATAAGGTCAAAATCATTTTCTTTAAGCATATCAAGGGCTAATCTGCCGTTGAGGGCTTCATCAATATTCGCTTCAAAATTTTCGAGCGCGGAGGCAATGACAAAAATATTTCTCACGTCGTCGTCGACAACAAGAATATTTTTATTTTTGATGATAGGAGCCGCCTCTTGGTCGGAGTATTTTTTCTTGAATTCCATAGGTTCGTTTGTCTGTTCGTTTTCCGAAGAGCCTTCTTTAGTGTTTGTTATTTTGTGGTCAGAAACATTTTTTTCAAGTTTTTTGCTCGGCAATTCTTTGTCTTCTTCATCGTCGAGCTCTTTCAAAAGGAGTTCGGCAATAGAAATCGTTTTTCTGTCAATCGTTTCAGGGTTAGGCATTTCCATTTCATCAACAGGAATAACAGGCGGAGTCAGGTCTTTGACGAGCGTTTGATTCGGGTCGGCAAATTTTTCGATGATGGGGTCGCGCTGCAAATTTTGCACGTCAAGTTCGGTTTCCATTCTATGCAAAAACAGCGCAACTTCATCGCGCAATTTTTCTTCCGCATCTTTTGTTTTAAGAATAATGCTTTGTGTAGCCTTTTTAAGTTTTTTCTCTTCCGAAGGTTTTAAACTTTTTCCGGTATAGACAATAACGCGCGTATTCGGGTAATTATCACTGATATAAGTACAAACTTCATAACCGTTTCCGTCCCGTAAGCCCAAGTCCACAATCGCGGCATCAAAATCCGCAGTGCCGAGTGTTTTTATCGCATCGGCTTTCGTGCGCACGCCGACTACTTTGATGTCATCGCCTTTCAAAAGTTCGTTCAGCGCGAGTAGTTGCGCCTCGTCATCTTCAACAATCAGCAGGTCTTTGATGGTTTTTTCCTGCATTTTTTGAATATTCGACATGACCGATTTTAAAGCGTTTTCATCTATTGGTTTTTGCAAAAAACCTATTGCCCCCTTGCTGAGGAGGGAATTATCTTTGTCGCGCGCGGAAACAATTTCGATGGGAATGTGCCGAATTTCTTTGACCGATTTATACAATTTCAGCGCGTCTTCGCCGTCCATGTCAGGCAATCCCAAATCGAGAATAATTCCGTCAGGGAGAAATTGTTTGGCAAGTTCCAAACCTTCTTTTGCCGTATTGGCAATGATGGTTTTAAAACCTTCACTTTGAATAACTTCCGACATACTTTCGGCAAATTGCTGTTCGTCTTCGACAATCAATACCACTTTATCGCCTTTTCTGATGCTTCTGCGGTCATCATTGAAATTTTTGAGCGGCGAATCGGTGTTGTTGCGCATCTCGGGCGGAGAATTTCCGAGCGTTTTTTTCTCGGTTTTTGAGTCTTTATTGACGGTTTTTTGACTTGATTTTTTGATTTGAACAATAGATTTGCTCGACGCATAAGTATTGTTTGCTTTTTTAATCGAAACAGGAATACCTTCTTCGTCAATTTGCTCTTCGTCAATTTTGGCGGGAATAATCAAAGAAAACGTACTTCCCGCGCCGGAATCACTCTCTAATTCGATATGTCCTTGCAAAAGTTTTGTCAGCTCTCGCACAATAGACAGCCCAAGCCCCGTTCCGCCGAACTCGCGTGAAGTCGTTCCGTCGGCTTGTTTAAATGCTTCAAAAATAATTTCCTGCTTGTCTTCCGGAATACCGATTCCGGTATCTTTGACGCTGATTCTGATTTTTCCCGGTTCCGGCTCATGTGTAACCGCAAGTGTAACACTGCCCTCTTTGGTAAATTTAAAGGCATTGGAAAGGAAATTGCGAATAATTTGGTATAAACGTTCTTTATCACTGAAAATAGCGGATTGAACGCGGTCATCAATGATAAATTTAACTTTTTTCTCCGAAGCAATTCCTTCAAAAAAGTCCTGCATATCTTCCGTAAAATCTTTTGTGGCAAAATTTGAGGTGTGAATACTCATTTTGCCCGCTTCAATTTTAGAGAGGTCGAGAATATCGTTAATAAGTCTTAATAATTCTTCGCCTGATTTATTGATAATTTGCGCTTTTTTTACTTCTTTTTCACCCAAACCGCTCTTATCATTTTTTGCAAGCATTTTTGAAAGCATAATGATAGAATTGAGCGGCGTGCGCAATTCGTGCGACATATTAGCCAAAAATTCTGATTTATAGCGGTTTGACAATTCAAGTTCTTCAGCGCGACGGTCGAGTTCGGCTTTCGCGGAAATCAAACTGTCATTGCGCAAACGTAATTCCTCCGATTGTTTTTGCAGTTGTTTTCTTTGCTCCTCTAATTTCGCGTTCACTTCTTCAATTTCGAGTGCGCGGAGTTGTGCGCTGCGGGTTGCCTCTTCGGAAATCGCCAAAAGCCCCTTGATTCGCTCCGTTTGCTGTACTGAATAAATGTAAGTTGCAATATTTCGTATGGAAAGTTCCAAAAATTCCTTTTTTAGCAAATCATAAGGCTCGGAAGAAACCAACTCTAAAACGCCGTAAAGCGTGTTTTCAAAAATCAAAGGCAAGCAATAACTGTTAAAAGGCGGCTCTTCAATAATGCCTGTTTTAATGACCATTTCGGAGCGTCGAATATTTTTCAGCAAAATCGGCGAACGTTCAAGAGCCACTTGTCCGACAACGCCTTCGCCTACTTTATAAACATTTGACAAGGAATTTCGCTCCGTAAAAGCAAAAGTGCCGACTAATTTAAGAATTTCATTTTCATTATCATAAATGTACAAAGCCGCATGCGCCGCGCCCGTATAACGCGCAAGGAAGGATATAGCCTTATTACTCAACTCTTTAAGCGAAAGGTTTCCGGAAAGGGTTTGCGTCAGTTGATTGATTCCGTCCTTTATCCAATTTTGTTCTTCCGTTTCGATTTTATTTTTTCTCAAACTGACTGTCATTGCCTGCAAAGCCGTGCCTAATTCGTCATGTTCGCCCCTTTTTTCAATATTTAAAGAATAATCTCCTTTTGAAATTACTTTTGCTTGATTAATAATATCTTTAAAATTATCAATCATTTGGTTAATAGAAATTGCCAAAAGGTCTTTTTCACTGCGAACTTTTACCCTTTGGGACAAATCCCCTTTTGCAATGTTATTTGTCAATTCCGCAATTTCACGGAGCGTTTCAACCATTGTTCGGGTCGAACTGTAAATCGAATCACGAGAAATATTATCTTTTTGGGCAAAAGTCATTGTCAAATCGCCTTCCGCAACTTTTCTCGTAACATTCGCAATATCAACCGGTTCGCCGCCGATTTGCCTTTGCAAACCTCTGATAATCAAAATCGCAATCAAAACGCTTGTGATAAAAGAAACCCAACTCATGCTCGTTATCAGCCCGCGTGATGAGGTGTAAAGTTCGCGGCTTCGATTCGCGGCTTCTGTTCCTCTGTTCAGGTTATCGGCAATGAGCAAGTTGAGGGCTTGCGAACAGTCTTGGAAATGAGCGAAAGATTCGCTGCGCATTTTTTCCTTCGCTTCCTCTTTATTATTGATGCGTGAAAGTTCCAAAATTTGGTTACTTGCCAAAATGAAACGCTCATAAGTTGATTTATAGGTAGCAAATAAGCCTTTGCTTTCTTCATAACCCGCCGTTTCGCCGTATTTGCTCACGCGGTCTTCCAAAAGTTTTTGATATTCTTGTTCGTATTTAAAAGTAAGATTTTGCAAATCAGCCATCAAACGCTCGTTCGCCGCCATTTCGACTTCCGAAAGCGAAAAAATATGCTGCTGTTGCCGATTCATAAAATCCGATGTATTCGTATTGATTGCGGAGAGCGTATAAATGCTCGGCATCCAATTTTCGCTGATTTCAATCGCAACATCTTGCGCCCGTTCGAGTTGAACAATCGCAAAAATATTGACTCCGATTGAAAAAGCAAGGATTACCGAAAACCCGGTGATAAGTTTAGCCGATAACTTTTCAAAAATTTTACCAAATTTATTCATCATTTCCGCCGATTAACAGGCTTGCAAAACTAATTAAAAAAAACAAAAATTACAAAAAGCAAAAAATAATAACAGAAATTACACAATTTATCTTGCAAGCAATTCATTTTTTGTGCCAAAAGCAAATTTTTTCGACAAGTCTTATTTTTTTTCGGTAATTTGAAGTCTGCTGAATGCTTTTTTAAGGCGAAGGCTGTCATTTTGCAGTTTTCGTTTTCAAAAATCAATCAGAAAAAAGGGAAAAATTTTAAATTATTCGACAATTTTTGAGAGCGTGTTTTTTACTGTAGCACGATTTTCAAAAATCGGGCAGGTCAATTTTTTGCCCAATTTCTCAAAAAAAATAAAACGAAATGTAACACCTTGCGAAAATGCTGTTTTTTGTGCTTCTTTGCAAAAAAACACCCGTAAAGGCGTTTTAAATACCAATTTTTAGCAAACACAATAAATTTCACTAATGAATATTCAAAAACCACTCAAAAAAAAGAAAACAAAAATTATTTTTCTTTTATTAATGCTCTTTTTTCTGACTTTTTTTTTATTGTGGGCAATACAACCGCTTGATAATAAGGGTTTTAAAACACAAGAATTTTACAAAAAAACTTTACAAAATTTTGAAAATGAATTTTTTGTCAGAGCAAGCGAAACGGAAGAAATACAGGCGGCTTGGGCAAAAAAAAACATTACGCCCGAAACGCCGCAGCGATTGGCAGGTTATGGTTTGCGCGAAAAATTTGCTTGTGTGCGTGATTCTTCTTTTGTAAAAGCAATCGTTATGAAAATCGGCAACAAAAAAATGCTTTGGCTCAATTTTGATTTATTGATTGTACATCGGGATTTAAAAAATTCCGTCGAAAAACTTTTTGCCCAAAACAGGCTGTATTTTGATTTTATTTTCTACACCGCTACCCACACCCATCACGGAACAGGCGGGTGGGCGAGCGGAATTTCGGGATTTGCAGCAGGCGGATACGATGAAGAGGTTTTTAAAAATATTGCCGCCCAATCTTATGCCGCAGTTGAGGAAGCTGTAAATAAAACTGAAAAAGTTAAGGTAAAATATTTTCAAACGGCGCAGAATGGGGCAGTTCGCAATCGTGTGGACGAAAATTCTTATGCAGACGACAAATTGCGATGCCTTATTTTTGAAAAAAATAACGGAAAAAAATTTCTTTGGGCAACATTTTCCGCCCACGCAACTTGTCTTTCAAGCGATTATTTGTGTTTGTCGAGCGACTACGCAGGAGATTTTATCCGCTGCGTTGAGGCACAAAAAGATTTTGAAGCAGCAATTTTTGCGGCAGGAGCGGTCGGCAGTCAAGCACCTACTGTCGGCGGTTATCCCGATGAAACGGCAGCTTACGGCGAAAACTTGGCAAAAAGCCTCTTCTCTGTTCAATTTGACACACTTTCAGTTTTGCGCGGTCAATTTGCTTTTGCCGAAATGCCGCTCAATTTACCGAAAGGACAATTTCGGATTTCAAAAAATTTGCGTATTCAACCTGAAATTTTTGAGTTTGTTTTCGGAAAATTGACAGGTAAAATCCAAATGTTAAAATTTGACAAACTCATCTTTCTTACATACCCCTGCGATATTTCTGCGGAGCTATATCCGAAATTGCAAAATGTAGCAGAAAAAAGCGGTCATTCTTTAATTATGACAAGTTTTAACGGCGATTATGTCGGTTATGTGAGTCATTCAAAACATTTTTTTGAAAAAACTCACCCTGAAATCAAAGACATGAATTGGCTCGGGCACGATGCTTATGAATTTTTTGAAGAAATATCCTTAAAAATGCTTTCAAATAAATTTTTTCATAATAACACAAAAAAAACACCCTGAGCGTTACTCTCAGGGTGCAATTTTTTTGCGAAAGATTAATTTTAGTAACCGCCGCGGAATTTATAAGTTTGTGCCACTTTGTCAATCGCAACAACATAAGCCGCAATACGGAGCGGAATATTGTGTTTTTTAGACGTTTCGAGCACTTTATCAAAAGCTGACTTCATAATACGGTCACTTCTGCGGTTAACGCGGTCGGCAGTCCAACGGAATCCGAGACGGTTTTGAACCCACTCAAAGTAAGAAACCGTTACGCCGCCTGCATTCGCTAAAATGTCGGGAACGACCATGATGCCTTTTTCGTTGATAAATTTATCCGCACTTGCCGTTGTCGGACCGTTTGCGCCCTCAACGATAAGTTTAGCTTGGATTTTGTTTGCATTTTCAACGGTGATAACGTCTTCTTTTGCTGCGGGAACCAACAAATCAACTTTTGAAATCAACAAATCAGCATTGCTGATAGGCTCCGCGCCGGAAAATCCTGCCAAAGAGCCGTTTTGATTTCTGTAGGCAAAAGCTGCTTTTACGTCAATACCTTTATCAGACCAATAACCGCCGGTGTGGTCGCTTATTGCCTTGATTGTTACACCTTTATCTGCAAGCAAAAGAGCCGCGTGCGAACCAACATTACCGAAGCCTTGAATCGCTGCTGTTGTGCTGTGCGGGTCTAAACGCAAATCTTCCATAGCCGCCATAGCCGTTACCATTACGCCGCGTCCGGTAGCTTCCACACGTCCGAGTGAGCCGCCGAGTACAAGGGGTTTGCCGGTAACAACTGCATTGACGGTCATGCCTTGTGATTTTGAATATTCGTCCATCAACCAAGCCATTTCGCGCGGGCCTGTTCCCATGTCGGGAGCGGGAATATCGCGGTCAGGACCGAAAACATTAATCATTGACGTTGTGTAAGCACGCATCAAACGCTCTAATTCGCCCGCTGACATTTTTGAAGGGTCGCAAGTTACGCCGCCTTTACCGCCGCCGTAAGGAATATCAACAACAGCACATTTCCACGTCATCCAAGCAGCGAGTGCCTTTACTTCGTCGAGATGAACATCGGGAGCGAAACGAATTCCCCCTTTTGCAGGACCGAGAATGTTGGAGTGAATGACACGATAGCCCTCAAAAACACGTCTTGAACCATCGTCCATCGTGATTGGGAGCGAAACAATAACAATTTTATCGGGGGACTTCAATACTTCGTAGGTATCTTTGTCTAAACCTAAAATCTCAGCCGCGATATCAAAACGCGACATCATGGATTCAAAGGGGTTTTCCTTTTCTTTAATGGGTGCAGGCTCGATGTATGCCATAAGGTTGTCGTACAGTTTTTGTTTGTCATCTCTGAAAAACGCCGCAAAATTAGCAATTAATTTTTAATAAGACAACATTCGAACTGCTTTTTTTTATTACAAAGATAAAAAATTTGTTAATAACATTTCGCCTGCTTTCCCGCTCTTTTCGGGGTGGAATTGTGCGGCAAAAAAATTATCCTTTTGTAACATGGCAGAAAACGGCAAAATATAACGGCAATCGGCTGTTGAATAAGGATTTTGCTCCGCATAATAACCGTGTACAAAATAAAAAAACTCATCTTGCGGCATGGATTTGAGCAAAATATTTTCTCGCCCCGAATTGACAGGCGTTAGTTTGTTCCAACCCATGTGCGGAACTTTTTCGAGAGTTGCGGGCGGAAATTTGCGCACAATCACATCAAAAATGCCCAAACAATCGGTATTTCCTTCTTCGGAAAATTTACACAAAAGTTGCATACCGAGGCAGATGCCTAAAAATGGGCTTTTGACCGAGAGAATAACTTTGTCTAACTGCTTGTCTTTGAGGTAATTCATGGCTGATTCAGCGTGTCCGACACCGGGGAAAATGACTTTGTCTGCCGATAAAATTTCCTCCGGTTTATCCGTTAAAATTACCTTTGCTCCGAGTTTTTCCAAAGAAATCATCACGGAGCGGACGTTCCCTGCGTTGTATTTGATTAAGGCTGTTTTCATTTTTTTGCATTTAAAAAGGCTCAAATCAGCCTTAAATCGGCGGACATTTCACCCGATTGTAGCTAAAAAGTTTGCAAAAATAATTAATTTTTAGCCCGATGCAAACCGAATTTACGGAATTGTACCGCGAGCTTAAGTTTGCGTTGTACCGCGAGTTTTAGCTTGCGTTGTACCGCGAGCTTTAGCTTGCGTAGTACCGCGAGCTTTAGCTTGCGTAGTACAGCGAGCTTTAGCTTGCGTAGTACCGCGAGCTTTAGCTTGCGTAGTACAGCGAGCTTTAG
>JBPOJO010000249.1:0-5199 GCA_052033485.1 Bacteroidota bacterium
ATTGATTTGGAATTTGGTATTCAACCGAAAAACTTACATCGTCCGCATTTTCAATACGTTTTTGAGTTCAAATATTTGAAAAAAGAACAGGAAAAAAACTTTCAAAAAACACAGGAAGAAGCCGAAACACAACTCCGAAAATACCTTGAAACCGACGAAATTTTGAAAAATACAAAAAAATTGCGCGCTTTTACGATTGTTACGGTCAAAGATGAGATGTTTTGGAAAGAAATTTTTTAACGAAATAATTTCAAATTATCTGCCGGCGAATCAAATAAACCGAATTTTTAGGCTAAGAATTTAATCCCGTCGTTCAAAAAACTACAAGTACTTTGATTTTTACGTAAAAATATTGGGCTTAATTGTTTTCATTTGAGCGAAAATTAACGAACGGCATGAAAAAGATTTTGATTATTGACGACGAAGACAAACTCAGAGGATTACTTTCTCGGATTATTGCACTTGAAGGTTTTGAAACTGTGCAGGCTAACAGTTGTTCCGCAGCAATCGGAAAAATTAAAAATGAAATTTTTGATATAGCTGTTTGCGATGTCAAACTGCCTGACGGCAACGGAATCAATTTGGTGAAAGAAATGAAATCTATTCAACCCGCGCTGGAAGTAATTTTGCTAACCGCTTACGGAAACATTCCCGATGCGGTCAACGGCATGAAAAACGGTGCTTTTGACTACCTCGTTAAGGGGGACGACAACAATAAAATTATTCCGATGATAAATAAGGCTATTGAAAAAGCCGAAAACCAAAAAGAATTACACATTCCCCCCGATAAAAATGACTACAAAAATGACTGTTTTAAACAAATTATCGGAAAGTCCGAAGTAATTTTGAGGAGTGTAGAATATGCTAAAAAAGTAGCAAAATCGGATACAACTGTTTTATTGACAGGCGAATCAGGCACGGGAAAAGAAGTTTTTGCTGCTGCTATTCATCATTCGGGAAACCGTGCAAAATTCCCGTTTGTCGCCCTGAATTGTTCGGCTTTCAGCAAAGACTTGCTTGAAAGTGAGCTTTTCGGGCATAAAGCGGGAGCATTTACAGGCGCAATGAAAGAGCATAAGGGATTGCTTGAAGCAGCGAATTACGGAACTGTTTTTTTGGACGAAATCGGAGAAATGCCCTTGTCTTTGCAGGCAAAAATTTTGAGAGTATTGGAAACAGGCGAATTTTTTAAAGTCGGAGAAGCAAAACCGACGAAAGTCAATGTGCGCATTATTTCGGCAACCAACCGAGATTTAAAACATGAAATAGCCGAAAAAAATTTCAGAGAAGACCTATATTATCGCTTAGCCGTTTTTGAAATTCACTTGCCCGCACTCCGCGAAAGGCAAAAAGATATTGTTCTGTTGGCGGAACATTTTGTTAAAATTTTTGCCCCAAAGCACGGTTTTAGTTTTCTTAAAATATCCGATGAAGCCTTGAATTTTTTGCTGAAATACGATTGGAAAGGAAATATCAGGGAGTTAAAAAATGTTTTGGAGCGTGCCGTTGTTTTGTCTGAAAATAACATCATACTTGCAGAAGACTTGCCTTTTGAAATTCAAAATTACAGCAGCGAATCGTTCAGACATTCTGATTTTGACCTCGCGGCTGTTGAAAAAATGCACATTCAAAAAGTCATTCGGCATACAAAAGGCAACAAAACGCGCGCCGCAGAATTACTCGGCATCGGTTTGACGACCCTTTATCGCAAAATAGCTGAATACGAATTGTAAATATTAAGCCTGCCGAAATGAAAAAAGCCTTCCAAAACGGGAGGCTTTTTTTTTGGACTCGCGAAGTTGTTTTTCTGTTTCTTCTTGTAAATCAAACACTTGCAAAATAATTTCAATGTGGGCACGGCGATTGTCATTAGGATTATCAAAATGAAAGCTTATGCTGTTAATGATGCTTTTTGTAGGGGCAATATTTTTCGCCGCCTTGTTTAAATTGATTGATTTTTTTGATAAAATCTAAAAACATGATTTTTATTTTTTTAACCTCTGTCGGGGTTTTCGCCTACTTGTGCTACGTTTTAGCAAAGCCTGAGCGTTTCTAATTTTTCATCTTTAAAAATTTTTCTTGTGGATACGGAAATCAACGGAATCATTTTAACTCTTTTCCTTCTCTTTTTAGCTGCCTATCCGCTCGGTATGTACATTGCGGATTATTTAAAGGAGGAAAAAAACTTTTTTGATAATTTTTTTGCACCAATTGAAGCGGTCATTTATAGGTTGTGCGGCATCAATACAGCGCAAATGTCATGGAAAACTCACCTGCAAAGTTTATTATTGATAAATTTTATTTGGTTTGTTATTTCTCTTTTGGTGCTCGGCAATATGTCGTGGTTACCCCTGAATCCTGATGATATTCCTTCCATGTCGTGGGATTTAGCCTTCAATACAACGATAAGTTTTGTTACCAATACCAATCTGCAACACTATTCAGGTGAAACAGGACTTTCCTATTTCGGGCAAATGACTCTTATGTTGTGGCAGTTTATCAGCGCGGCATCGGGAATCGCCGTTTGCGCAGCTCTTTTCAATGCTATGAAAAGCGAAAAAAAAGAGGCATTGGGTAATTTTTACGTTTATTTTATCCGCACTTGTGTGCGTTTGTTGTTTCCGATTGCCTTAACGGGAGCTTTAATCTTAATTTTTAACGGTTCTCCGATGACTTTTGAGGGAAAAGATAAAATTGTTACGTTAGAAGGCGAAACGCAATACATCGCACGCGGTCCTGTTGCTGCATTCACGGCTATAAAACAGTTGGGAACAAACGGCGGCGGATTTTTTGGCACAAATTCCTGCCATCCGATGGAAAACCCAAGCACGTTGAGCAATTTAACGGAAAATATTTTCATTTTATTGATACCCATCGCAATGGTGTTTGCCTGCGGTTTTTATTTGAAAAATCGCCGTTTTGCATTCATGGTTTTTGGTGTTATGGCAACGGGGTTTTTGTGTTTGCTAATTCCGACTGTATATTTTGAAATGTCGGGGAGTGCGAACATAGAAAAAATGGGGTTTTCGCAGCATTTGGGCAGCATGGAAGGCAAAGAAACTCGTGTAGGTTCGGCTGCTTCCGCATTATGGGCAATCAGCACGACTTGCACAAGTAACGGCTCGGTCAACGCAATGCACGACAGTTTAACTCCGCTCTCAGGAATGACCGCGATGCTCGGCATGATGATAAACAGTTTTTTTGGCGGAGCGGGTGTTGGTTTTATCAATTTTTATGTTTTTATCATTTTGGCTGTCTTCATGGGCGGTTTGATGGTCGGCAGAACTCCGGAGTTTTTCGGAAAAAAAGTTGAAGCAAAAGAGATAAAAATTGCTGTTTTGATAACGATTTTGCACCCTTTTACCATTTTGGCAAGCACCGCTTTGTCCGTATGGCTGTTTTCGCTTAATCCGTCCGAATATGCCTCTTGGTTAAAAAATCCAAGTTTTCACGGGTTTTCAGAAATTTTATATGAGTTCTGTTCCGCTTCGGCGAACAACGGAAGCGGGTTTGAAGGACTCGGCGACAACACTCCGTTTTGGAATTTATCAACAGGCTTTATTATGCTGCTCAATCGTTATTTACCCATTATCGGACCTTTAGCGATAGCGGGAAGTTTAGCTTCAAAAAAATATATACCGCAAAGCGCGGGAACGCTCCGTCTTGACACTTGGACTTTCGGTGTTTTACTTTTCGCCGTTATCGGAATTGTTGCGGCTTTGTCTTTTTTCCCCACTTTGGCATTAGGACCCATTGCAGATTTTTTAACCGTAAAATAATGAACAAAGAAAAATCAAATACTTTGTTGAGTAAGGAGATTCTCAAGAAAGCCTGTAAAGAAGCTTTTCTAAAACTCAAACCTCAATTGATGTTCCGCAACCCCGTCATGTTTACGGTGGAAATCGGTACTTGCATTATGTTGTATGTCGCGGTTTTATCATTTTTTGACGCTGCTCAATACGGAAACGTCGCCTACAATATTATCATTTTTATTTTGCTCCTGCTCACTTTGCTTTTCGCTAATTTTGCGGAAGCCGTTGCGGAAGCACGCGGTAAAGCGCAAGCCGAAAGTTTGAGAAAAACAAGGCAGGAAACCTCCGTGACCTTAGAATCAGGACAATATATTCTCTCCTCCGAGCTGAAAAAAGGCGATGTTTTTATTTGCGAGGCAGGAGACACTATTCCGTCTGACGGTGAAATTATTGAGGGCTTAGCAACGATTGATGAAAGTGCTATTACGGGCGAAAGCGCACCCGTGATACGAGAAGCAGGTGGCGATAAAAGTTCCGTAACAGGCGGAACAAAAGTGCTTTCCGATAAAATCAAAGTGCTCGTAACAGCGCAGCAAGGCGAAAGTTTTTTGGATAAAATGATTGCACTTGTTGAAGGTGCAAACAGGCAAAAAACGCCGAATGAAATTGCTTTGACAATCCTTTTGGCAGGTTTTACAATCGTTTTTGTTATCGTTACAATCAGCCTAAAATTTTTTGCGGACTTTGCAGGAATTGTGATTCCGATTGCGTCTTTAATTTCTCTCTTTGTGTGCCTTATTCCGACCACCATCGGGGGGTTATTATCAGCTATCGGCATTGCGGGAATGGACAGAGCTTTGCGAGCAAATATTGTTACGAAAAGCGGAAAAGCTGTTGAAACTGCCGGTGATGTTGATGTCTTATTGTTGGATAAAACAGGGACTATTACCATCGGAAACAGAAAAGCAACCCATTTTCATATTGAAGAAAACGTCCTGCCGCTTGATTTTTTCCGCGCCGTTTTGCTCTCATCAGTCAGCGACGAAACCCCCGAAGGAAAGTCCGTTGTGGAATTAGCACTGAAAAATCAAAACGGAAAAATTAGAACGGAAAACGGAAAAATTGATTTTTTTGCTCATAATCAATTGTCTTTAAGCGTTGAACACAATAAACTCAACTTTAAAAAATTTACTGCCGAGACAAGAAGTTCGGGAGTGGATTATGGCGATTTGAGGATTCGCAAAGGCGCATCTGATGCCGTTCGTAAAATTTGTGAAAATGCAGGTAACAAAATGAGCCAAAATGCCGAAAAAAATATCCATAATATTGCTGCGAACGGCGGAACTCCCTTACTTTTTTCAGAAAATGAAAAAGTGCTCGGTGTTATTTAATTACAATATTTTATCAAACCCGGAATCGTGTAAATATTTGAACGACTCCGAAAAAT
>JBPOJO010000254.1:0-3331 GCA_052033485.1 Bacteroidota bacterium
CTTTCCAAATTTACTTTACCCCTCATTTCCTTCGCAAAAACAGCCAATTGCTGCGAAAAATCATGCGCTTTTATTCCTTGCATAAACTTACTTTTCAATTCGGCATAAATCGGTTTGAGCTTAGCAGGCATTTCGACTGCGTCTAAGGTATCGAAATAACCTTGAAAGTTGCCATCTTCGAGGCATTGGATTGCATTTTCCGTATGTGTTTTCATGTTTCAGATTTTCTGCAATAATAAAAAACAATTCCGATAAAAACAAATCAAAAACAGCAAAAAAGAAACCACTACAATTTTCTTTTTTGCTGCTTTTCCTTATGCTTTTACCGGTTCTTTTTCAGCTCTTCAATGAGCATTTTTTGTGTTTCGATGGTTTCGCGCTGTACCTTGATGATTTCGTGCAGCGGAGCGGGGTCGCTCGCCGGCGGAGGAGGTACGTCGTCCTCGAAAAAATATTTGGCGTTGATGCCAAAAAATGCCGCTATTTTGCCCAACATGCGCAAAGTCATCGTGTCGTTTTTCATCATGTTGTCAAAGCCCTGCCGCGTGATGTCTAAGCCCTCTACAAGCTCATTTTTGCCGACTTTGCGCTCCGTGCGCAAACGTTCGATTTTGTCATAAACAGTCTTCATTTTACTTCAAAATTTGCTTTTTAGCGTTTCTTGTTTCCTAAAGTCAATTATTATGCCGAATATTCCAAAATAATTTTCAATAATCATGCAATTATATTTGCATACTTCAAAAGTTATCCCGAAATTGCAAGCAATTCGAAAACAAAGTAAATAAAATTTACACAAATGAGCAACATCAATTACAATCCAAATGAAGATAAACCCTTTGCGGACGCAACAAGCGAAAACGAACGTATGCTTCGCGCAGGGGATATGCTCAAAAAATTTGCCGACATGATGAGTATTCACTCCGAATACTTCGAATTTAAGCCGCTTTTCATCTTTTGTTTGCTCATCGGACTTGTTGCAAACGTCATTTCTTTGCTTTCGGGCGGTTACGCGCTCTACCTCATCACGAGTTATTTTCGCAGTGAAGCCCTCGCGATACTTTCGGGCGTTGTCGGTATGCTCGCGATTGAGGGATTTTACGGCTTTTTTCTCTTCAAATACTTCAAATTTCGCTTTTCGAATGACTACCGGAGCACTTCATTAGGCATTGCGGCGGTCATTGCGGCGATTTTATCCTGTGCGCTCAACCTTTACGGCTCGGAACATTTTTTTAATCAAAAAGACGAGAATTTGAATGTTTCGCTTATCGTGAAAAAGCCGCAAATACATGATTTGGACAGTGTTAAGCGTGTTTTTGAGGCAAAGAACGGCGGTTTTTTTGTGCCGCCTTATGCTTTGGACAGTCTGCAAATCGTGCATCAAAAGCAAGTTGAGAACTTCAAAAGGGACAAATCAAACTTCGGTTTAGGCAGATTTTCGGATATTCTTTTGCCCGATGCAAGCAAGCGATTAGACGCGCTTTTGCAGAAACAAAGCGACGAAATTAGTTTTTTCAAAACGGAAAATGACAAAGCGCAAAAATCTTTTGAAAAAAGACAAGCGCAATTAAAATCCGAACTTGATGCAAAAATAATTGAATACAAAGCCGCAAATGATGCTTACGCGCAAAGTATCATTGACAAATCGCAAAAATCGAATGATAAAAACAGAGGTTTTGCCTTTTACGGCTTGTTAGTCTTGGAAATTGTCAAAATTGCCTGCTATTATTTTTGCCTTTCTTTCATGTATAGGAGTTCGAAACAGGCGGTTAAATACAAAACAATCCCCGAACCGATTAAAAAATGGGGCTATGACGCAAACATGATTGCAAACATGGCGGGGCAAGACATTGTCGGGCTGCAAACGCTTTACATCAATTCACAAGCGGCTGTTTTGGCGAACGTTCAACGCATTGCTTTGCTGCAAATAGCGCACAAAAAAGGCTTTTGCAAGCATTGCAACAAGATGCTGATAAAAGAACAAATCACATCGCCGAATGCGGAATTTTGCTCGGACTTATGCTCGGAGGAGTGGCAAAAGGCACAAACAAACACGGCAAATCCGCCTGTTATTTGAGTTTTATTTGAATTGCTTTTTAGCTATTGAAACAGCTTGTAAAACCTTGTTTTTCAGTTGTTTATCTTCAAATATTTCTCAAATAATTCTCAAATAGTTTTCAAATGAAATTTTTCGAACATTTTTTCACCATAAATCAGACAGTACGATGGAGTTACAAATCGAACTTTACAACGGCAACCGCAAAGCGCGTGTAATCCTTACATATTCGGAGCGCAAAAGTTTAATCGGTGCAAGCAAAGTTGATGTTTCGCAAAAAGGAACGGCATTAAAGCCCACTAAAATTGACATTAACAAATTTATTGCACCACGCACAAGCGTAAGGCGCAATCGCAAAGTAAATGAAACCACTAAAACAGTGCATACTTGGCGGTTGAATGTGCAAACGGCGGAAACAATCCGCATGAACCTTGATATGAGTTTGGCAGATAGGGTAGAAAATTTACCAAATTTTGAAGGCGATGTTTTGACATTTAGCAACAATTTTAGACTTTATGTAACCTTAGTAGGCATTAACCGCATTTTGGAAGTACAATTTTTAGACAAATCGGGTAATCCATATTTTACCTTTGGTTTGCGCATCGGAGATTACCAAATCAATGCCGTACTTCACTCCACCGAATTTTTGGAGGCAGTCAAAAAAGGGCGCATTGAGGAAACGAAAGACGAACAAGGGCGTATTTTAGTGAAACAAGTCATTTTACAAAACTAATTTTGATGAACGGCAGCACTTAGGGCAGCAAAAAAGAACAAATCCTTTCTTTTTTGCTGCCCTTTTTTTAATCTGTTGGGATTGTGTTTTAATTGTGTTGCCATTCAAAAAAATTGCGTTGCTATT
The DNA here is from genome assembly GCA_052033485.1 of Bacteroidota bacterium. Taxonomy (GTDB): domain Bacteria; phylum Bacteroidota; class Bacteroidia; order Cytophagales; family Bernardetiaceae; genus JBPOJO01. Next base: position 2,913 of record JBPOJO010000254.1, read on the forward strand.
GTGTTGCGATAGGGTTTTAAGCAAAATTTAAACAGAAAAAAACAAACACTTTGCAAAAATCGCTTTTTTGAATATCTTTGCAGCAACCAAATTGATAAATTCTTTTTCCATGTCGAAAGCACTCCTAAACGAATATTACAACGCCGTTCATAACGCAAAACTTTTCGGAGGGTCAAAAAACGAAACAAGAATTAGAACCGCATTTATTAACCTTGTGAATGGCTTGGCGAAAAATGATAATCTTTTGCTTGCTCCCGAACTTTCACTCAAAACAAGTTTTAACACCACTGTCCGCCCTGACGGAATTTTGCGCAATGCTTTGCAGTTGGATAACGGTTTTTGGGAGAGCAAAGACGAAAAAGATGATATTGATGAGGAAATTCGCCTCAAATTTAGCAAAGGTTATCCCGATTCAAATA
>JBPOJO010000533.1:0-1787 GCA_052033485.1 Bacteroidota bacterium
ATCGTTTTAGCGGCGGTTAAGCAAGCCGGCTTTTATTGAATTTCGCAGGTTGCGAATTACAAGCACGAAAAATAGCCCTAACTTTAAAAGTCAGGGCTATTTTTTTTGCTATTGCTCCTAAATTTAGCAGGGCTAAAAGTTTAGGCAAGGAGAATAGCGTTTTATCAAAGATTTCAATTCTGAATAAAGTGTTTGATTTGGAGTGTGTAAAGATAAATCAAAAAAGATACAATGCAAAATTAGTCAGAATTTTTGAAAAAACAAATAAATATCAAATATTTTATTAAAAAACCGCTATCAAAAACAGCGGTCTTTATCTCCTAAAAAAAATACAACAATCTACTTTTTTTTGGGCAATTTCACCCACTCGCTAATTTTGCGTTCAAAAAAAATAGTGCCGCAAGATTTGCATTTTCGATAACGAATGCCGTTTTCATAGTATTCGTGAAAACTTTTACAGCCTAAGAAACAAGTCATAACCTCCCCCTCTCTCTGTTTTCGCGCAAAATTTCTAATAACGGCAAAATAACACCATTGAGCGTATGCTCAATATTGTTTATTTTGCTTTCAATGCGTGCGTCATGCACGCGCCTGTCGTTATGAGCGGCTTTTAGCTCCTTTATCTCGTCGCTATTTTCGCCAACTTTTGTCTTCAAGATTTCGACCTCGTGCGACAAACTGTCGTCTTTTTTCTCCGCTTTTCTCGCAATTGAATAAAGAAACATTAAGAATGTTATCAAAAACCCAAAAGCGGTCATGTAGTCGCTTATTTGCATGTTACCCTCCCGCAATAAAATTTTTTAACTTTTGAGCAAGTTCGGCGGTATCCGCAATTGCAACGCCGTTAAAATTTCTGACTTTCAAACAAAAAGATGGTGCATTTACGCTATTTTCGGCGACAAATTGGAAAGCGCGCCCTGCAACTCTTTCGGAAATTGCATAGCAGGTTACGACTTCCATACCATCAATTGGCTCAAAAATTAGCCTCCCACAAGCGTGTTTCGGTAAAGTGTCAAAATAAGGTGTGCCTTCCACTTCAAAAGTGATAGCGTCAGGCGTTGTGGTGATGTTATATACCATATTATTGAAAGTATTGAAAATTCGCTGTTGCAAAAACTGTTACACCGCCGGTAAAAGGTGTCAAAACGACAGCCCACGTATCGTGAATTCCGTTAAAACTTTCTCCTAAATTAGGCATTGTGCGTGGATTAAACTCGCCATTCCCGTTTTGATTGAATGTGTCGGAATACACTATCTTGCCGCCCGTTACGATAATATTGGCAGGAGAAGTTGAGGCAAAAGTTTCCAAAATCGTACCGATTGACAAAGTCAGCGGCGCGGAAAAAGTCGGGTTCAAAATTAATTCAACCCGGACGAGGTCGTTAGTCGACATCGCGACTTTTACATTGCTCAAAAAGACTGCTATTGAATCCACAGGATAAAAATCGGTCTTTTTGAACGCCAAAAGGCAATAACGAGTGCCTGTTGTGGTGCATGTAACCGTAGTATCGTTAGATAAAGGCAACGGATTGCCGATTAAATTTTCCTGACCAGACCTGAAAACATTTACACAAAGGAGATTAAATTCGTCAGTCGTGCCGCTGTTATTGTCCATTCCTGCCCCGAAAAACAAATCAGATTCTGAAAAGAAAGGAGAAATATTAGGCGGATAATTGAACACAGAGACCGTGTCCCATTCGCCCGTGTTGACGTTTCTGATTTGTAAAACGGCACCGGCATAACCGAGCCACAAATAGGTTACTCTGCAAACAACCCCGCCGTTTAAC
>JBPOJO010000052.1:0-2746 GCA_052033485.1 Bacteroidota bacterium
CGTCGAGAGACGTTTTTAACAATTTTTGGTCAATGTCATGCTGATATTGCCCGACACCGATGGCTTTCGGGTCAATTTTTACCAACTCCGCAAGCGGGTCCATCAGGCGACGACCGATAGAAACAGCTCCGCGAACGGTAACATCTTCGTTCGGAAATTCCTCCCTTGCAACCTCTGATGCGGAATAAACCGAAGCACCGGATTCATTTACCGTCAAAATTTGAATGGATTTCGGCAACTCCAAACCGCGAACAAATCGCTCCGTTTCTCGTCCCGCCGTGCCGTTTCCGATTGCTACGGCGCGAACGCGGTATTTTTCCGCCAACGCCCGAATGACATTGCCGGCACCTTTAAAATCTTCTCCGCTGTCGTAAGGCGGATGAACAACCGTGTGATAAAGCAGATTTCCTTGCGCATCGAGGCAAACAACCTTACAACCCGAACGAAAACCGGGGTCAATCGCCAAGACATTTCGCTGCCCGAAAGGAGCGGCAAGTAAAAGTTGTCGAAGATTATCGGCAAAAACTTTGGCGGCTTCCTCGTCGGCAGTTTTTTTAATTTGCAAGCGAACTTCGGTTTCCATTGAAGGTTTCATCAAACGTTTGTAAGCGTCTTTGATAGCAATTTCAACTTGTTTGGCAGCCGGACTGTTCGATTTGACAAGAATATCGGAAACAAGAATAATCGCTTCTTCGTCGTCAGGCGCGATATCAAGCGACACAATTCCTTCGCTTTCCGCACGACGAATCGCCAAAATTCTGTGTGAAGGAGCTTTTGAGACAGGTTCGTTATAGTCAAAATAATCTCTGAATTTCGCACCTTCTTCCTCTTTTCCTTCGATAACTTTGGTGGTAATGATGCCTTTTTCGGTAAAAAGTTTGCGCACACTTGCCCTTGCGTTGCGGTCTTCATTCACGATTTCGGCGATGATGTCCCGCGCACCGGCAAGCGCTTCCTCTTCATTTTTAACACCTTTTTCCTCACTGATAAATTCTTTTGCTTTTGCCGTAACATCGAATTTGTCTTGTTCGAGCAGCAAAAGCGCGAGCGGTTCGAGTCCTTTTTCGCGCGCTTTTGAGGCACGTGTAACCCTTTTGGGTTTGTAAGGCAAATAAATATCCTCTAATTCAGACATTGTGAGGGCATTTTCGACTTGTGATTTTAACTCATCGGTCAATTTGCCTTGTTCGGATATACTTTTAATGACGGCTTCTTTTCTTTTGTCTAACTCTCTGAGTTGCTCAATTCGGTCGCGAATATAGGCAATTTGCACCTCGTCAAGCATGCCTGTAGCTTCTTTTCGATAGCGCGCAATAAAAGGCACGGTCGCGCCGCCGTCGAGGAGACCTATCGTCGCTTCAACTTGTAAAATCGTGATATTTTGCTCACTTGCAATTTTAAGGTAATTGGCAACCTTCAACATATTTTCATCAAGCATAACCTTAAAGAGTAAAGAGTTAGGTTAAAATCGCGGCGCAATTTACGATTTTTTGTCATTATGAAAAAATGCAGTGAAATTTTTTTTGGAGAAAAATGTTTTACAGCCTGATACCGACAAGCAAAATATCATCGCGTTGTTCGCAGCCTTTCATGTGTTGATTTAAAAAATTTTCCAAGTAAATTTTTTGTTCAGACATGGTGTTATCTTGAAGATTTTCGAGCATCTCTGTCAATTTTTTTTCCGAAATACTCTTATTTTCCGCATTGTTTTGATGCGTATAACCGTCAGTAGTGAGATAAAGAAGTGTATTTTTTTTCAAAATAATGTTATTTTTTTCAAAATATTTTTCTTTTTTATTCATGCCGCCGACCATTTTTCGCGAGCCTTGAATTTTGTGAAAACTGCGGTCGTCGGAAGAAATAAAATACAAAGGACGTTTGGCGGCAGAAAATTCTAAATGAATTTCTCCGTTTTTTTCATGCCATTTTGTAACTAAAATATCCATACCGTCCGTATTGCCGGTTTGTTCTTGTTGCAAAAGCGTTTGAATTTGCGTGTGCAAAGTTTCCAAAATTAAATTCGGCTCATGGATTTTCATAACGCCGATAATTCTGTCCAACAAACCTGAGCCAATCATGGTCATAAATGCTCCCGAAACTCCGTGTCCCGTACAATCGGCGACGACCGCAAATTTGTATTCGCCGATTTGATTTGTCCAATAAAAATCACCCGAAACAACATCGCGAGGGCGATAAATGATGAAAAATTCTTTCAGCAAAACGCTCAATTTTTCTTTAGTGGGCAAAATCGCATTTTGAATCAACAAAGCGGATTCTATACTTTTTGATATTTTATGCCGATAATTTTCTAATTCTTCATTTTTTTGAACCACCATATCGCGTTGCGCCAAAATTTCCTCGTGTGTTTGCTGCAATTCTTCATTGGCGGTTTGCAAATCGAGTGTTTTTTCATTCACTTTTTCTTCCAAAAGAGCGTTTTGTTCTTTAATAATTTTTTCATTTTCCTGCGTTTGTTGAAGAAGTGCAGCTTGCGAGACTTCTTTTTCCTTGCGAATTATGTTGATTCGGTCGCCCAATGCCAAAGAAAAGAGCAAAACTTCGGCGGCTGTACCTAAAACAATCGCATTATTGGTTACAAAATTTGTGGGAATAAAGCCTAAGTTTTGACAGAGATACAGCACGACACCGAATAAATAAAATGAAAACCCAAAAACTACAAATTTTGCCGTTGAAAAGCTCTTGTAATAGAGCCACAAGCATTTAAAAAAGATGTAAAAGTAAAATA
>JBPOJO010000186.1:0-10983 GCA_052033485.1 Bacteroidota bacterium
CGGAAATCGGTTTGGTGCTCGACCCTTTCGGTAAAAATTATTACCTTTTTGAAGCAAAAAAAGCGTCTTTTGAAAAAATTTCTTTTCAAAAAGCCTTCAAACACTCTAAATTGAAGGGTTTAGTTATGAATTTTGATGCGCTTTGGCAGCGTGGGCTTCAGCCTGCATGTTCGCGATAAAATTTGTACAAATTTTTTGTGTTTGTAAGACCGACTGCCCTTGTTTGTATCCTCACAAACGGCTGTTACACAATATTTTAAATATTTTTTAAAGACACAACAAAGTCGACTGCTTTCAAATTTTGACAAAAAAATTTGCGCTAATGCCTGCTTACAGTTTTTCTTAAAAAAATTTAAAAATTAAAAAGTTTTTGAGCATTTTTTGTCGTCATTTCGGCAATTTCTTCCGCAGTTTTGCCGTAAATTTCAGCCGTTTTTGCGGCAATAATCGGCACAAAAGAAGGTTCATTTCGCTTTCCTTTATGCGGAACGGGTGCAAGATAAGGGCAATCCGTTTCCAAAACAATATTTTCAAGCGGAATATGCGGCAAAATTTGGTCTAACCCGCCGTTTTTGTACGTTACAACTCCCCCAACTCCGAGATAAAATCCTAAGGTAACAAGCTCTTTTGCCTCATCAATTGTCCCGCTGAAACAATGAAAAATGCCTCGCAAATCCTTATTGAAGTGTTTTTTGACTGTTTCAAGTGCTTCTTTATTGGCATTCCGCGAGTGAACCGCTATCGGGATTTTAAATTTTTTTGCCCATTCGATTTGTTGCGAAAATGCTTCTTTTTGTTGTTCAAAAAAAGTTTTGTCCCAATATAAATCCAAACCAATTTCGCCGACAGCCCAAAATTTACGTTTATTCAACCAATCTTCGACAATATACAACTCTTTTTCAAAATTTTTATCTACATAACACGGGTGCAACCCCATCATTGGCTTACATTCTGCGTGCGCAAGCTCAATTTCCAACATTCCGTCAATGCTTTCATGGTTTACATTCGGAATAAAAAAATCCGTAACACCCGCAGCAGCGGCTCTGTCCAAGATTTCCGGAAAATCTTTTTTAAATTTTTCCTCGTATAAGTGCGCGTGTGTATCGGTGAAACGCATCATTTTGGGTCTAAAAAATTAAGTACTAAATCAGAAAATTCCAGCGGCTTGTCGGCGTGCAACCAATGTCCTGCGCCCGCAATCTGATGTATGTGAACATTGGGAAAAATTTCTTTAATGCGTTCAATATCAGCCTCTTGTACGTAGTCGGAAGCACTTCCGCGCAAAAATAAAGCCTCATTATCGACCGGAATTGTGAAGTGTGTTGCCTCTCCGAGCCTTTCAATGTGCGTCGAAATACTGTTCAAATTAAACCGCCAAGCAAAATATCCCTCATCGGTTCGGTACAAATTTTTGAGCAAAAATTGTCGGGTGCTCTCTTCGGGCGCAAAAGCAGCAAATTGCTCCTCAGCTTCTGTTCGCGAGCCAATTTTTTGCAAATTAATTGATTGCAAACCCTTGATTATCAAACCATGATGAACGGGATAAGCGCGCGGCGCAATGTCGGCAACGATAATTTTGTCAAAAAGCGAGGGGAAAAAACAAGCAAATTGCATCGCGGTTTTCCCGCCCATGGAATGCCCGAGAATATCCGGTTTTTCCAATTTTTGTTGTTCTATAAAATCCTTTAAATCAAAGGCTAAGGCATCGTAATTCATCTCTTCCGTATGCGGCGAACGACCGTGATTGCGTTGGTCGAGCAAAATAACTTGCCTTTTTTTTGAAAAATTTTTTGCATGTGTCAGCCAATTATCCAAGCTGCCGAAAAGTCCGTGTAAAATAATGAGCGGTTTTCCTTCGCCGAAAATCTTATGATTGAGTTGCAACATCTGTATTTTTGGGGCAAAGGTATATTTTTTTGCTCAAAAAAGGAATTTTTTTGGAAAAAAAACGATTTTTTTCACTTTTCGGGCGTTTTCGGATAGCCTTCGATGTATATTTTCATCAAAGCAAAAACTTTCTTTTTCTTTTTTTCGCTCCCTGCCCTGACGGTTTGTTGCGTTTCGTAGAGAAAAAAATGCCCGTAATGCCGAAAAACTTTTCCGTTTTCGGACAATAAAACTTCCGTTTCGTGGTAATTTTTCAGCGGTTCTATTTTTTGCGGCTTTGATTGATTTGAATTTTTTGCACTTGTTTTGATGTAAAAATTATCTTCAAAAAAATCTGTCATAAAAATGCTGTCTTTTGAAACATTGACAGCAAGCGGCGAAGGCGGCGCGGGACTTTCTGAGTTATCATATTCAAAAGCGTTGTCCCACAGTAATTTTCCTTTGTTGTCAAAACTTAAAATTAACGCATTTTTGTATCGAAAAGAAGCGGGAATGCGACTTCCGTAATCCGAAAAGCGATTTTGACGAAGCAAAAAACGCCCGTAATTGTTGTATCGCAACATACTCAAAGCCAAAGCCGGATTATCGAGCAGGGAATTGTTGTTTTGATTAAAAACAGGGATATAGCCTTCTAATGTTAAAATATTTTCTTTGCCGTTTTTCATTATTTCTCCGACGGTAAAGTCAAGTGTATGCCGAATAAAATCATCTTTTGTCTCGGCTTTTTTGATTTTTTCTTCCGTTTTTCGCCTTGCTTTTTCACTCAGATAGCTGTAATAATTTTTGAGGTATCCGAAATCATAAAATCTTTCGGAAACAAGGTTTTCACCCTCAAAAGAGAGTGAAAAAATCCCTTGCGGGCGCGTTGCATTGCGTTGAGAATACGTTCCGACCACAACAAAAGCTTCTTCGGACGAGGAAAAAAAACGAAAAGTCATCAGAGAATAATCAACATTATTGGGCACACTGACGGTTTGCATGTGATTGCCGAGCGAGTCGTAGCGATAGAAAAACGCATCTTTTTTCTGACCTTGCTTACCGACAACGGCGACAAAAATATTTTTGCTCTGCTCTTCGGCTTGCATCGCCGAAAGTTGCACTTTTTCTTGCGGGAGAGATTTCAGGGGAGTTTGTTTGTTTTCCGAAGGGTCAAAGTGCATCACAAAAGGTCGCCCGTCTGACAGTCCGGAGAGGATAATTTTTTCACCCACTGCTTCAAAACCGTTGATGTCGGCATTCAAAATTTCTTGATACGGAATCGAAGTAAAAGATTTTTCTTTGTAATTTATTTTTAAAATTTTGTATTTGTCATCAGTTTTTAAGAGGAAATATTGAAAGGGTTTTCGACAAACATTTGCCAAAATTTCGGTTTCGTAATCCGTCGCATAACTTTCAGACCATAAATTATTAAAAGCCGTGTCTAATTTCCAAAAAATAAGCTCTTTCATTCCGCCTTTTTTATATTCGCCGCTTTCGAGCAAAATGAGCAGTCCGTCTTCTTGCAAATCAAGCGTTTGAAACTCTTTGCCTTTTTTGTTATCCGTCGGTATCTCGAGCCTTTTAACGACACGGATTTGTGCCAAAGCCGATGAAGCGAAAAAGGCGATAAGGCATAAAAAAGCAAAAAAACAAGGAAAAATGCCTGCAATCTTTGCCGATTGCTTAATGAAGGTCAGTGAACGAAAAGCGTGTGCCGATAAATTTATTTTTTTGAACATTTTTTTTTCATAAGGTTTTTCAAATATAAGCAAACAAAAATATTGTAAAAAAATTCGGAACAGTTTTTATCCCAAAAGCTGCCAAACAATATTTTGCAGCCTTCGTCAAATGCTGTTTTTTTGAAAAGAGAACCCCGCCTTGCAGATGCGTACCTGCGTTTTGCAATGAAAAAATAAAAAAAAGCCTTCGAAAATACATTCGAAGGCTTTTTTTGAAAAACTAAGGCTTATTTTTCCACAACAACTTTTTGTGAATAAACTTTTCCGTCAGAAGCAGTTGCCTGAATGACGTAAGTGCCTCTGTTAAGCGATGAGAGATTTAATTCAACATTACCGCCTTTTTTGACTGATTTTTTCATCAAGTCTTGACCGCTGATACTGTATACCGCGATGTCGTAGCTGCCGCCTGCAATTTCCGGAAGTTCAAAACGCACCCAATCACTTGTCGGATTCGGGTATACGCTGATTTCAACAGCATTATTACCGTCGAAAATTCCGGTAGTGCCGCCGCCGCCGCCGCCACCGCCGCCATCGTCGGTTTTGTAGGTGAGTTCTTTATCCAAAGAAAATATGCCCAAACCGTGTGTTGCGACAACAATTTGTTTTTCGCGATAGCGAATATCATAAACGGGTACACTCGGTAATCCGTTGTTAGCCAATGCCCATGTTTCGCCGCCGTCTTTTGATTCGAGCAGACCAATGTCAGAGCCGACCCAAATTTGTTTTCCTTCGGGGAAAACCAACATGGAATATACACCTACATCGGGGAATCCGTTGCTGCTGACACCTGCCGTGCCGAAGCCGGAAAGTTCTTTCCATGTTTTGCCTTCATCTACTGTTTTTAAGACTTTGGGTCTTTTCGGTTGAGAGAAGAGCAAATAAGCAACTTTTGTGTCGTTCGGGTCGGGATAAATTCCTGAAACATTGCCCATTTCGACGGGCGTTCCGTCCGTACCTGTTAAGCCCGTTACGTAGTTGCGGCAAGCGCGGAATGCTTTTCCGTCGCGAGAATAGAAAATGCTTCCTTTGCCTTCCGCCATTGTTGAACCTGCCCAAACTACATTTGCGTCGCGGTCGGAAATTCTGAGTTCCCAACCGGAAGTACCTGCGTCCCAACCATCGCCCGTTTTAACAGGGCTGAAAGAACTGCCGAAACCGGTAGATTTGAACAAACCGCTTCTTCCGACTGCCCAAACAACATCGGGAGCTTTGTCAGAAGATTCTAATTTTGTAATGAAAGGAGCGTCCGAATCTTTATCGCGAATATTGACTTGCGACCACGAAACACCCGCATCAACTGATTTGTAAACGCTGTTGTATTGTCTTGACGCAAGCATCAATTTCGGATTTGTAGCATGATACAAAACGCCGCAACCGTCTCCGTAAGTTTTAGCACTTGTCCAATCGTCGCCTGCATTCGGGTTTGAACCGCTGAAATAAACGTCGTTATCCTGCATACCGGTCATGTATTCAGATGCGCCCGCTTTTTTTGAAACGGTATAGCTCATGCCCGTGTTATAACCGCCCGTGTTCACTCTGATAAATGAGCCGTCGCCTGCTTCGGCAGTAGAGGCTTTGTCTGTGTAGGCAACACCGCCGTCGTTTCCGGAAATCAAACGGAAACCGGAAGATGTTATTGCTGTTGCAAGTACATGGTGGTCAGGGTGCGGGTTTTTGTTGTTATTAGCAACATAAAGGTCGCTCATCGGTGTAATTTTGCCTTTTTGATAGACCAAACTGCCGACATTTAAGCGGAAAGTAGCCGTAGGCAATTTTGATGCGTCCCAAGTATTTCCGTCTGCAAGGTAGGGCCAAATGAAATACATCAAATTGGTGCGGTGTCCCTGTTTTTTAGCAATAGCCGCGTTCGGCGTTTCTGAATAGTCGGTTGCATGAATAAAAAGATATTCACGATTGTTCATCAATTCTGCATCATCAGGGTCGCGGGGATTGATGTTGAAAACGCCGTTCATTTCTTGGTCGCGGAAAGAAACTGACAATTGTTTATTGTCATCAACATTCCAAACCGTAAATGGCACGTCCACCATATCCACGTACTCATAATTGGCATCGGCACAGCCGGCACCGAAATTACCGCCGCAGGCTTTGAAACGATAGGCTTTTTGTTTTTGTCCCGCACCGAAACGAACTTCGACATTTCTCGCCAAAGAAAGTGAAGGCATTTCCAATGCACCGCCCAAATATTCTTTGCCGAAGTTGATAAGTTTTAACCAATCCGCATTGATATAAGTTGCACCCAAAAATGAGCGCGGACCCGTGCGGGTTGAGCCTGTCGTGATTTTACCGCGTGTCATCAAAACGCCGCCGACAAAAAATTCTGTTTCGTCAGTCGGGTGTGTAACGGCACAGTTGTCAAAAATAATTTGACTGACAAAATCATATCCTTTGTTTTTGTCATCTTCAAAAACTTTCCAATTCGCGCCGGCATCTTCGGAAATATAAACGTCCGAACCGCCTGCCGCATCGTAATAATCAGTCGAAGCAATAAGCAAATTAGAATTTTTGGGGTGAACCGCAATTTCCGTGCGTCCTACATCTTTGCCGGAGTGCGCACCTGCAATGTTGACGTGCGAGGTGAGCGACCAAGTAGCTCCGCCGTCGGAAGATTTTGCCACACCGTCGTAAAGAATTCCGGTGTAAAGTACGCTCGGATTATTGGGGTCAACTGTCAAACCGAAAGGAAAACTGCGCGGTTGATAAGATTTTTTCCAAGTTTTACCGCCGTCCGTTGAGCGCATAATACCCGCTTGAAAGCCCGTAGAGCGCGTAAAACCGCTTGAAGTTGCCGCAACGACAACATTCGGGTCGGTCGGTGAAACGTGAATGTCATTGACGTTGACAAAATCCAAACTGCCTACGGTAGAAGTCAAAGAAGTCCAATTTTTACCGCCGTCCTCTGATTTGAAAACGCCCATTCCGTACACGCCCGAACCGCCTGAAAATACGTCTTCGCCCGAACCTGCGTAAAGAACGCTCGGATTTGATTTACACTGCGTAATGGAAGTGAAAACCAAAATCGGAAGATTAGGCGTAAGATGTGTCCACGAATTGCCGGCATCGGTAGTTTTCCAAATACCCGCTCCGGTAGAAGCAATAAACCAAGTATTTCCGGTTGCATCGGCAGCATCAACGACGATTCCGCGCACGCGAGTTCCGACATTGCCGGGACCGCGTTGCTTCCAATCTTCCAAAGTACGCTCGGTTCTTTGTGCAGATGCCGTCATCGCTTTTTGATATTCGGCATAGATTGAACCCGGCGCGTAAGTTTCGCCTTCAGCGGTTGTTCTGCGTGCGCGTTGCCATTCGGCATGCCCTCGCGGTTCAAACACAGCTTTCTTTTTTTCACGAAAGTCTGTTTTTACTTCGGATTTAACAAAACCGTCGCGGTCTACACTGAAAGCCGTGTAGAACAACGCAGCAGCAGTTGTTGTTATTGCCAAAGCACCGACAAGTAAACTTTTAGTTTTCATGTGAGCCTTATTATAGTTTAAAATTTTTCATTATCTACAAACTTACAAAGAAAATTTTAACCTGAAAAAAAAACACCGTATTTTTTCATTTTTTATGCTTTTCGGAAATTATTTTTTTTTGAAAAGTAAAAAAGAAGCGGAAAAAAGACAAACGTTTCATTGAAAAATTATTCGTTTTTGTGCGATTTATCAGCCGAAGAGCATAAAATCTAAGATTTGTTTATTTTTGCGGCAAAAAAAGTTAAAAATCAGGGCAACCTAATAAGATTTTTTTTTGTCTTTTTTTTTGCATTGCCGAAACAGTGATGCCGGTAAGAAATATTTTTACTACTTTTGTATCTTAGCTTATAATTCGTAAAAAAGATTCGCATGAAATTTTTAAAATGCTCCTTTCGGGCTGTATGGGCGTTCATTTTTAGCCTCATTCCTGTTTGTGAAATGTATGCTCAAATCGGTCAAGACTCTACACGCCGCCCGATTGTAACCGCGGTTCAATTTTTGACAGTCAGCCCTGATGCACGCTCCGGCGGCATGGGCGACGGCGGAGTTGCCCTTTCGCCCGATGTAAACGCGACTTACTGGAATCCCTCCAAGTTAGCTTTTTTAGAGAAAAAAATGGGTTTTGGTATTTCATATACCCCTTGGCTGCAAAATTTGGTGAATGATATGTGGATTTCGTACCTCACCGGCTACTATAAACTCAATAAAAGACAAGCCGTTGCCGCGTCTTTGAAGTATTTCAGTATGGGCGAACTCGAATTTACCAATATCAGAGGACAACAAATTCAAGTTTTCAGACCAAACGAATTTGCAGCCGATGCGCATTTTTCCATGCAATTGTCCGATAATTTCGGCATGGCGGTCGGAGCACGACTTATACATTCTAACCTCGCCGGCAACTTTACGAACGGCTCACCGGGAACGGGGGCGCGTCCGGGCACGACGGGTTCTGCCGATATTTCCGGTTTTTATACCCAAAAATTGACTATCCAAAATATCAATGCAGTTTGGAATTCCGGCTTTAATATTTCAAACATCGGTCCGCGCATTTCTTACGGAGACCCGAATATCAGCGATTTTATTCCGACGAATATGCGGCTCGGCTCCTCGCTCACCGGTGAAATTGACGAATTTAATAAAGTTACGCTGAGTTTTGATTTGTCCAAATTATTAGTGCCGACACCTCCCGTGCGCGACAGTCAAGACAATATTATAGCAGGAAAAGACCCCGACAGAGGATTTTTTTCGTCCATGTTAGGCTCTTTCAGCGACGCTCCCGACGGTTTTAAAGAAGAAATTCGTGAATTTATTATTTCTGCCGGCGCGGAATATTGGTATAAAGACCTCATCGCTTTGCGCGGAGGATTTTTCAAAGAGGCGCAAGACAAAGGAAATCGTCAATATTTTACCTTCGGTGTCGGTTTGAAATATCAGCTTATCGAAGCTAATTTTTCTTATTTAATTCCTCGCGAACAAAACAATCCGCTTGCGAATACACTGCGTTTTTCCTTGCTTTTCAATTTTAACAAAGGCAGCAAAACACAAGAAACACCCGAAACGACTCAACCCGAAACGGAAGAATAATCCGTTCCTTCGGTTTGTGAACTATTTAAAAATAGTTAAAAGAAACATCCGCTGTTATTTTTGTTTTTACAAAAAACATTTAACATCTTGTTTTACAGTCGTTTGTGAATACAAAAATAACGGCAGAATGGATTCGCGGCAAGCCCCCGAGAGACATATTTTAACATCAATGTCAGGCTTTTTTTGCCCTGAAATCTTGTCAAATTTTACTTATTCCCTTTTGAAAGATAGAATCGTAGTAAAATAATGAGCAAATTCCGATTCATCTGCACGATTTCGAAAATCGTGCTGCAAAAAAAGTACGAAATAATGAGTCGAAAGGGAATAATTTTAAATCAACACTGTCCGCCAAACAGAAGAGAATAAACTTTCCTCCATATCGTTAGTTTTAGGGATAAATTTGAACAAAATGAACAAAAGAGAATTTTTAAAGCTCAGCGGACTTGCCGCAGCAGCCCTTTTCACGCCGTCATTAGCTGATGCATGGGCGGGCGAAAACCATTTTCAGAACCATTTTCCGTATATACAAAAGCCTTTGTCTTACGATTTTGCCGCTCTTGAACCCTACATTGACAAAATGACTATGGAAATTCATTTCGGAAAACATCACGCGGCATACATTGCGAACCTTAATAAAGCTTTGGAAAATAATGTTGAGTGGCAAAAAATGTCATTGATTGATTTACAAGGAGTTATGGACGCAAAAACGCCGGCAGCTCTGCGAAATAACGGCGGCGGACATTTTAACCACGAATTTTTTTGGGAAATTCTCAGCCCAAAAACCAATCTCACTCCGTCCGAAAATTTGCTTGCAGCCCTCAAAACGCACTTCGGGTCTTTTGAAGAATTTAAAAGTCAATTTTCAAAAGCGGCTGCAACGCGCTTTGGTTCCGGTTGGGCTTGGCTTTGTGTTGATTCGGACAAAAAACTGTTCATTACCTCAACTCCGAATCAGGACAATCCTTTGATGAAAAATATCGCAGAAAAACCCGGAAAACCACTTCTTGCGCTTGACGTTTGGGAACACGCCTATTATTTGAAATACCAAAACAGGCGCGCCGATTACACGGAAGCCTTTTTCAAAATCATCAATTGGGATTTGGTCAGTCAAAAATTTGAATCATAAATTATTGTGAAACAATGCTTTAAAAAAAATCTTACAAGTACGGCAGGCTTTAAGCCCGTTGTACTTGTAAGCTTTCAGGTGTTCATTTTCTTACATTTTGCCAAAATGACAAACTCGAAATGAAAATATTGACATGGCAGGAAACTAAAAAAATTATTGAAAAAATCGCTGCCGACGCGGAGTTTGACGGCTCAAAAAAAGAGTTTTTTATTCAAAAAAACGGCGAAAAAATATTTCGTTTGAAATTGCCTTTGCTTTTATCCAAAAATTTTAACGCCGAAAATATCAAAACATTTGAATCGCTTGATGAGAATTTTTTAATAATCCTCATACGGGCAGGCAATGCCGCTCTTGCAGGATTTTCGGACGGTAAAATGCTGTTTCATAAGGTTATACGAAAATATATGGTGAGAAAAAAGCAAGGAAAAGCACAAATCAAACACTTAAAAACAAGGGGAAAATCGCGTTACGGTTCGCGACTCCGATTGCAAAAAAGCCTCGAATTTTTTAGAGAAATTAACCTAACGGCTAATCACGCTTGTCAATCTTTTGATTTTGAGCGAATTTTTATTTTTATTCCGGTCAATTACCGAAAATTGATGACCGAATCCACCGTAAAACCCGTTTTTTTGCAAAATAAAAAAGCCGAAAAAATCCCCTTTCCCGTCCGAACGCCGAATTTCAGAGAAGTAAAAAAAACACAATCCCTCATGCACAAAGGCTTTGTTTTATGCGATAAAGAAAATATTCTCGACAGCTTTCGGCAAGAAGATGAACGCGATGCAGATTTGTGGTAAAGTGTTCAATAATTTGCGAGCCGATAATATGGCTACATAAAGCACAAGTTTGCACCCTCTAAGGGACTTGAAGCAACTTAGAGAGTAATTACCGAATGCCGATTTTTTGGTAAAATCAAAAAATAATACAAACTTTGCGACGACAGTTGTGTTTTTTTCTGTAACTGTTTAGCCCAAGTCGCTCGCGAGCTTTAGCTTGCGGATTTAAGGTCGCAAGCTAAAACTCGCGGTACAATTTTTGTCAAACCGGCTAAATAATTACAAAAAATCTTGATTGCAAACTTTTTTTTAGATGATTCAATTTGAGAAATATGCCGACGGATTGGTGCCGGCAATCATTCAGGACGGGGAAACGAAAGCCGTTTTGATGCTTGGTTTTA
>JBPOJO010000466.1:0-4029 GCA_052033485.1 Bacteroidota bacterium
CGTCTCTTTCTTGCGCAGGAATTTGCTTCCAAAGAATTACGCGATAAATAAGCTGATGCAAATTTCGCCACAGAAAAAAACGATGTTTCCGTAATATTTGCTCTAAAAGTTCTTCCAAAATGCCTTCCGCGTCCTTATTTTCGCCGTTTTTGAGGGCAGCCAACGCCCTTTTTACCATTGGGTAGGGGTATTCTTGCGCTGCCTCATACAGTTCTTCGGCTTTTGCGGGCGTGGTAATTTTCAACATATTTTTTTCTTTTTTTTGCAAGATACGAAAAATGCAAACGTTATAGGGAATTTTTTTGTCAAAATTGTTCATTTTGTTCAATCGTTAGTTTGTGGCTGAAATACAAAAAACCTCTCACATCCGAAAACCCATCACCAAAATATCATCAATTTGCGGCTCCGTTCCTTTCCATTCGGCAAGAAAATCCCGCAATTTTTGCTCTTGCGCTTTGAATGTCAAATCTTGAATTTCTGTTAAAAAATCCTTAAAACGGCGCGATTTCATCGGCTCTTTTGTAAGATGCTTAAATTGCGAAAAATAACCGTCTGAAAATAAATACAAAACATCATTTTTTTGCAAAAAAGTTTCCTGATTTGTAAAAGGTTTTTCATTTTTGTATATCCCGACAGGCATTTTATCCGCCTTGTATTCAATCAATTCTCCTTGCCGAAAAATCAGAAGCGGATTGTTCGCACAAGCAAAGCTAAGATGTTGATTATCAATGTTTAAAGCACAAAAAACAATATCCATTCCGTCTTGTTGTTCCCCTCGATTCCCCGTTTGTTGCAAGGCATTTTTGACTTGTTTTCGGAGTTCATCAAGCGCGGAAGCCGCATCTTGAATGTCGCTTTTTTCCACAATTTCATTTAACAAAGCCACACCGAGCATGCTCATAAATGCGCCGGGAACGCCGTGCCCCGTACAATCGGCTGCCGCCAAAAAAACATAGTTTTTGTATGGTTTGAAAAAATAAAAATCCCCACTCACGATGTCGCGTGGCATATAAAGCAACAGATGCTCCCCTAAAAGTTCGGAAATACGCGCCTGAGACGGCAAAACGGCATGCTGAATCCTTTGCGCATACGTGATGCTCGCCGTGATGTGTTTGTGCGATTTTTCAATTTCATTTTTCTGAATTGTAATTTCCGTATTCGCTTTTTCCAAGTTCTGAGCCTGAATGGAAATCTCATCTTTTTGCATTTTTAATATATGTGCCGCCTTTCTTTTTTGTCTATAGTTGAGAAAAACAATAATTAAAAGTAAAGCCATAAAAGACAATCCCGCAAGCAAAATATTTCGGTTAAAAGTTTGTTCTTTGGCTTCAATTTCTTTGAGCAAATTATCTTTTCTCAGGAGTTCATTTTCGCTTTCTTTTTTTTCTGTAGCAGACATAATTTCAAGCTGTGTAATTTTTCTGCTGTTTTCTTCGTTTTCAATCTTCGTTTTGAGCATTAAATGTTTTTCAAGATACTCTAAGGCAAGCGCAGAATTGCCTTTGTTTTTGTGAATTTGATAAAAAATATCATAAATTTTCATCAAAACCGAATTATTTTGTGTAACATCGGCTTTAAATTCCTCTTCACTTTTCTGAATAAAATGCAGGGCTTTGTCGTAATTTTTTAACTGAATTTGCATTTCAGCCATGTAAGAATATACGTCAATAGTGAAATTTCCGTATTGAACTTTAATGCCGATTTTGTTTTTACTCAGAATAGTTTTTTCAAAATATTCACCTGCTTTTTCGTAATTCAATAATTTGAAATAGGTCAGAGATTGCCAAAAATAGTTCGGAACAAGAAATATTTGTAAATTATTTTCAGTGGAAATCGTTTCTGCTTTCTGCAAATTTGCAAGAGCGGCAGGGTAATCAGCTTTTAAATAATAGATATACCCTAAATTATTGAGCAAGCCTCCCTCTTTGTAATTTTCGGCGTGATAGGGAAGTGTTTTGAGTGCCAATTGTGCATTTTCTAAAGCTTTATCATACTCGTTCAAGACGCGATAAATTCCTGAAATATAACTGTAAGCTACTGAAATTTCATCTGAAAGACCATACTCTTGCATTTTTTTGAGATGGCTATAGTAATATTTCAGTGCGTAGGCGTATTGATTGGCATTAAAAAAGTACATACCTGCCTGCGCCGAAAGCACATTAGCGTAAGAAACATCATCAATACTGTCTAATTTTTTTATGATAATGTTAATCAAACTGTCAGCAAGTTCATATTTTTCCCAAGTGATGTATATGACTGCTTGCGTATAATATGCGGACGCGGCGGCATAGAGGTTGTTAATTTTATCGGCTATTTTTTGCGCTTTCTGCGCCATCAACATAACAGAATCGTTTTGTTGAATGTATCTGTAATATGTACCTTTTTGCAAAAAATAGTAAACTTTTTCAAAACACGGAGGCAAAACTTCAGCGGACTGTTCGCTTTTTTGAATCAAGATTTTAGCTGCCTCAAATTGCTCATAGCCGGCATTGGCAATAATAAGTTTGGCGGTAAAATAAGAAACTGCTTTTTTGTGTCCTATTTTTTGATAATAATCAATAATTTCTTGATAAAAAGCCACCAATCCTTCCAATTTTGTGTAACCCTCAAAATAAGTATTTGTTGAACTTTCTAACCATTTGAGTCTTCCGAATTTTTCTTTTGCATAAAAAAAGCGATGCGCTGCGATGTAATAATTTTTCATTTCTGCTAATTTTCCGAGAAAAAAACAATTGTATCCTAATTGTTGATTCGTCCAAGCCATGCCGAGAGTATCTGATAAATCTGTGTAAATCAGGAGAGCTTTTTCCAATAATTCGGAGGACTTTTTAATGTCTTTTTGAAGGTTAAAAACAGGAAAAGATTGGTTTAAAAGCGCGTCGGCTTCCGCTTTTTTGTCGCCGAATTGTCGGGCTAAAGGCAAGGTAATTTGAGCAATAGAGTCAATTTTTTTCCAATTATTGTCGGTATGAATATGAATCCAAGCAATTCTGTTTAAGGCAGTTAGCTTTTCATTTCCATCGAGCTTCGGCAAGGCTTTTTGCAAGCTGTCTGCCTCATTGATTTTTTGTGCGGAAGCAAAAAAAGGAATGTAAGAAAATAAAATAAAAAGTAATATTTGGGCTGCTGCGCGGGAATTGTTGTATTTCATCTTTTTTAACAAATTTAGATGTTTTTTATATTTATTGCACAAATACTGCGCCAATAAAATTTTATTTCTGCATAAAAAAAAAACGCTGAGGGGTTCAAAACCCGCAGCGTTTTCTGTCATTGTCAAATATTAAACACTTAAAAATGAGGTTAAAACAAGATTAGCTTAGTGCTCAAAAAAACTATTCCAAAACAATACAGCGATTTTCGGCTATATCTTGCTCAACAGTTTTAAATTTAACATTTTTTTTCACTGTTCCGTCTTTGTAACGAACCGTAACTTTGTCGTTTCTGCTCGGTGCATTTGCAGCAACGCGAGGCATAATTTTTTCCAAATCACGGCTTCTTTCTTTCATAATTGCCGCTTTTTGTGCTTCCTCTGCCTCTCTGTTGATGCGCATTTGCTCTTGCAGCCTCCTGTGTTCAAGCTCTTGTTCGCGGTGCATTCTTTCCATTTCGGCTTGTTGCGCCTCCATTTCTTCTTTTGACTGCACTTCAATCGTAGATTTTGACAAAAATGAAGAAACCGAAGTGTTGATTTCGCCGAGCAATGATTTGAACATTTTGAAAGCTTCAAATTTATAGACGACAAGGGGGTCTTTTTGCTCAACAGTCGCCATTTGCACTTGTTGCCTCAAATCGTCCATGTCGCGAAGATGCTCTTTCCACAAATTGTCAATGACCGAGAGGGTGAGCATTTGTTCTTTCGTGCGCGTAAAATTGCGTCCTTCGATTTCCAAAGTTTTGACAATATTGAGTGCGAAAGCAATACGCATTTTGCCGTCCGTGAAACGAATGAAAATCTCTTCGTCTTGCTCGTTGTAGTTTTGATGAATATCAGACAAAATCGGCAACATTTGTGCAACAGGAGCTTGGTTT
>JBPOJO010000403.1:0-2985 GCA_052033485.1 Bacteroidota bacterium
GCTATTTCCTTAAAAAGCGACTTGGGAGCGACAAACATTCGCGACGCATTTTGGCATGAATTTCACGAGGTAAATCAAAAACTTTTCGTGGCATCATCAGCACTTAGGCTGAGCGAACGAGTGATCTTGCCCGATGTTGTGGGTAACTTAACGCCCAAAGATAAGTTTGATCCAACCATTGGGTTAAAAGCTCAAATGGAAATCTCGAGCGACACTTACGAGGTGGAGCAAAAGACCGCGCAGCTTCAGGAAGAAATCAAAAAAGTGATGCGTGCTTTCCCTGAGATAATGCTTCAGTAAGAACCTGAACTGTAATTATGACTCAAGACTTTTTTGATCTACCCCCAAATATTCGGACACTTTGCAAAGCGACGTTCGATTGCAATATTATTTTGATTAAATAAATTGTTTAATCCCAAACAACCAAAATTTAGCGATGCATAGCGTCTGGCCGACCCCGCCCCCAAGAGCAAATGCCCTTGCTGCGGTTATGGTGGGTATGAAGGGCATTTTTCAAATTTGCCCATCGACCCAAGGCCTATAGTTTAGAGCCAGAACAGCCCCATCTCCCGAGGATAGGACGGATAAACGGCTTTTCTTCCTTCTGCCCATATACTCAAGCCAAAAATGTGGGGCCAAAACATCAATTGGTTGCTGAAAAATTAGCATAACTCGGCGAGTTAGAAGAGCGGACAGTCAAGATTTCCTTTGAACACAAAAAATCCAAAAGGAAATTGCGCACTACAACAAAACTTGCTGCACAAGCCAACCGGCTTGAGGCCTAAAGCGAACTTGCGGGCGGACGGTAAGTTGTTACCATCATTGATAGTTTTATAATATAATTTTTATGGATTGTTAATATGAATCTAAAATATTTTGTGTCGTTTGCTTTTAGCGTTATTTATGTTTCTCAGTCATTTGCCTCGACAAAAGTAATATTTAACTGCACCGATGAAATCAAACAGAGCAATAAAGGTCCAATTATCGAGGGTTTAGCTCAAGAACCACTTAAAAGCGCAAATAATTCAAAGGGTTTTGGTTTTTCGTGCTTTGCCCAACAAGAAAGCGGGCTTCAAGAAGCGCAAATTCCTTCAGGAAAATATAATGTTCAATGCGTCTTTGTGCATAATAATATTAGCAAACCCGAGAACACTTTTGACCTTGATGAAGGGGAAACTTATTATATATCATTTATGGAAGAACCAGGTGAACAATGTACAGCTATTGTTAGCCGGAATACCTCAGTCGTGTCCTCATTGAAGACGCCAGAGATTTCGGAACCACTTTCTCAAATATCTTCGACACAAAATCCTCTCACACAAGACGCTTCAATAATCAAAAATTATTTTATGACCGCGAGTTCTGAGCAGCGTATCGACGAGACAAAAGTAAATGTTAGGCTTATTCCGAACAGAGGTGGCAACAATTTAGCCATGTATCAAATAAAAGTTTCGAGAGAACCCCATAACGATTCGGTATATTTCGCAAAATTATGTCTTAACAAAAATGAACCAGAAAAATACAGAGAATTGCAAAATACAGTACAGCAGTTTAACACGCTCGCTGAGAGTCAAAAATATCCACATTTTGTCAAATATGCCGGCATGTTCGATATAGATTGGCCTATGCACGGTGGATATTTTAAAAATGCGTTTCAACAAATGGGAATGGAATTCTCATTGAAACTGATAAGCGAGCTCGAACAAGATAATCTTTTGCTGGTCAAAGTGCTTTTGACTGAAGCAGCAAAAGGAGAGTCCGTTAGATCTTTGATCAACAATGCATATTCCAAGCCTCTGCAAGAAATTCATCAAATTTTCAAAAATATTGGACTGAGTATCGGTAATTTTATGAATTATGAGTCACGCATAGACGACTTTCATCAATCTCCATTCGACCGAGAACCATCGAAACATATTGTCGGCTATGTTCATAGAGACCTTAACAGTGATAATGTTTTCTATGATGAAACAACGAATAAAGTGAGTCTCATTGACTATGATAGCCTCACCAGCAAAGGCACTGTTGATTTCGAGATAGGTAACCTGATCAGTAACCTGATTGACAATTTAGAGCCACTACTAAAAAAGTCGCAAAACAAAGAACAGGCTGCCAAAATAAAGGCAATTTTTGATTCTTATCGAGAAGGAATCGAGAGTGCTTTTTCAAGTTCTCCTGAAAAATTAGCCATTGTGCGATATCGCATGACATTCTTTAAAACGATTTCATTCTTTGATCTGCTGAGAAGATATTTTAGCGAACCCGAACTTCCAAATTTTATCCAAATAGAAAAAGATTTTCACAAGGCCATGGGCAAAAATACCAACGTCTCACTTCTTTGAAGCGGTGCCGAATCAAATCCGTGCCGGGTGTCCGGTAGTCGTTAGATCGGCCGATTTAAAACGATTCAATGTTGTACCAGACACCCGGCACCGATTCACCTTTAAGCCCAAATAACAATCGGTTTTCACCTACGTTACCTAAGGGCTCTTGTGAGCTCCGCTTTTGCTCGTAACCTAAAGGCTACTGAAGAAAAACGCCATAAACAGTGGGCGTGCGCCGCATTAGCGCAAGATCTTACCATAGACCGGGTTGACGACCATCGCCATGGCAAACTCGGGGTACGGTCTTTAAATCTATATAATCGGAGAGAACCCAGCCCATTTTTAACATAAATGGGCTGTGGCAAGAATTTAAGGCACCTAGACAAATCTTCATTACAATGAGCCTTTTGAACCCAAATTGAAGCATCCAAACCGTCTTTAGATAGAGGAAATATTTGATGAAGCGACCACAACCAAAGAATTCATCATTATGCTTAAAAGAAATTCTATAATACCAATCAATGTCAGGATAAAACGTCATAATCCTGTATTTGTCGCCGTGGCATTCGAATTTTCCAGATGCTTCTGACTTTCGGCACTCAAATAAGCTTGGATTATTCTCGAAGAACCGGGATTACAATTAATGGTAAAAGAAATTTGC
>JBPOJO010000165.1:0-3673 GCA_052033485.1 Bacteroidota bacterium
GCTTTAGCTTGCGAATTTAGCCGAAATTGTACCGCGAGCATTAGCTTGCGGTTTTGGGGAATTGTACCGCGAGCTTTAGCCGGCGAACTTGGAGGAATTGTACCGCGAGCTTTAGCTTGCGAATTTGTAGGAAGGTATCTTGCAACAAGCGAATGTAAGGTCGCAAGCTGAAGCTCGCGCTACATTCTTGGACAAATCGCCTAAATAGTTACAAAAAAAGAAAGAGTCCGAACAATTTATGTTTGAAAACAGCAAATTTTAAAATAATGGTGGGAAATATCGGATTTAAGCCCTTTTTACAATTTTTCGACAAAAAAAAGCAATGCCTTACACATTGCTTTTTTTTCAAATTAAATCAAAAAGAACTAAACACGAAGTTTTTCCCTTTTCACTGCCAAAACTTTCACGGACATTAATCTGCTTGTATCTGACGATGCAGCAAGGCTTTCTTTCCAAATTTCCTCCGTTAAAATACCCGAAAGCGGCTGCGCAACTTTGGCAAGATACGGAAAAACTTCCGCTAATTGTCTGTCCCATTCATCGCCGAAAAGCTCAAAATCATAAGGTGTTACCACTTTTCTTGCGCTGCCTTCTTCCGGAAATGCTTCAAAGTTTTCCTCCAAATTTAAAGTGCCGTAATCATCAGTCAATTCCTCGCCGGGTAAAATATCTCGAACGGCAATTTCATAACCAAAAGGCGTTCCCAAGCACGTAGGCATGAAACTGTGGTTAAAAAATCGAGCGATGTCCCAACATAGCACATAACAACCGTTTTGGTCAATATAGCTGTATTTATCCAACTGCTCTTTGTAATAATTGTTTGTGCGACAAAGCTCGTTGTATTTTTCGGGCGTTATGACGCTGTCCATCGGGTCTAATGCCCAAACTATCGTGCCTTTCGGAATAAATGACGTTGCAAAAACGCCGAAGCCGATAGCATCACTGATAAATCTTAACTCGGTTGCGGGATGTACCATTTATCTGATAACATTGAAAAAAATATACCGAAAGATATAAAAAAAAATTTATTTGCAAATTTATGCGCAAAAATTTTTCTCAAATAAATTTTCGCGCATTGATTTGAAAGCCGCTTATTGAAAAAAACGCTATATTTGCAAAAATGAATACAAGCAAGATGCGAAAAGACGTTATTAATCCCGAAAAAAAACCGGAAACCCCCAAGGAAGCAGAAGTCGAACGCGCTTTAAGACCGCTTTCTTTCGGCGATTTTACAGGACAAGAAAAAATTATTGAAAATATTAAAATTTTTGTGCAAGCTGCTGTTTTGCGCGGCGAACCGCTTGACAACGTCTTGCTGCACGGACCGCCCGGCTTGGGCAAAACGACTTTGGCTAATATTATTTCAAACGAACTGAAATCTAAAATTAAAGTAACTTCCGGACCGGTTTTGGACAAACCGAGCGACTTGGCAGGTTTGCTCACGAATTTGGAAAAATATGACGTACTTTTTATTGACGAAATTCACCGTTTGAACCCTGTTGTGGAGGAATATCTCTACTCGGCGATGGAAGATTTTAAGATTGACATCATGTTGGACAGCGGACCGAACGCCCGCACCGTTCAAATTAAACTCAACCCTTTTACGCTTATCGGCGCGACTACACGTGCGGGGCTGCTCACATCCCCTTTGCGCGCCCGATTCGGCATTAATTCACGACTTGAATATTACGACACCGAATTGCTTGCCAAAATTGTTGCGCGTTCGGCGACAATTTTAAAAACGCCGATTGAGGAAAAAGCCGCCTATGAAATTGCGAGGAGAAGTCGCGGCACCCCGCGCATTGCGAATAATTTGCTCAGGCGCACACGTGATTTTGCACAAATTAAAGGCGACGGAACGATAACTATGGCGATTGCTCAAACCGCGCTTGCGGCATTAGATGTCGACCAAAACGGGCTTGACGATATGGATAACCGCATTTTGACGACTATCATTCAAAAATTTAAGGGCGGTCCCGTAGGGATTACGACGATTGCGACGGCGGTAGGGGAAGAAGCCGAAACGATAGAGGAAGTTTATGAGCCGTTTTTGATAAAAGAAGGCTATATTAAAAGAACCGCAAGAGGGCGAGAAGTTACAGAGCTTGCTTACCGACATTTGAATTTTTCCGCCGATACAAGGCAAAAAAATGATTCTTTGTTTTAAATTTTTTGCTTTTCAAAAATTGTTGTTGCCCTCGTCGCGGCATCTACCTCGACGAAAGGGCTTAACAATTTCTTAAAAAAACGAACTGTTTAACCCGTGTGTACCGTGAGCTGTCTGCTTGCGGTTTATGGCATTCATGCGCAAACTGATAGCTCGCGATACAATGTTTTTCTTGACGGCTAAAAAGTTAACAAAATCAAGAGCCTATAATAAGGCTAAAATTCGTTTAAAATGTCATTGAGAAAAATGTTGTTTTTTTGCTTTATTTTGAAGCTAAAAAACTAAAACATAAGCTCTTCGCTAATTCCCGTTGCGGAAAATCCACCGTCATGGAATAAATTTTGCATCGTTACCATTTGCGTAAAATCCGAAAACATCGAAATGACATATTTCGCACAATCGTCCGCACTTGCATTGCCGAGCGGAGAAAGTTTATCAGAATAATCCAAAAATTTATCAAATCCGCTAACGCCCGTGCCTGCAGTTGTTGCCGTGGGCGATTGTGAAATCGTGTTGACCCGAATTTTTTTAGTTTTTCCCAAACGATAGCCGTAGCTTCTTGCAATAGATTCCAATACAGCTTTTGCCTGCGCCATATCACTGTAATCCGGAAATGTGCGCTGCGCGGCAATGTATGAAAGGGCTATAATAGAGGCTCTGTCATTAAAAATATCCGCTTTTTCGCCTGCTTGCATCATTTTGTGAAAAGAAAGCGCGGAAACGTCAATCGTTTTCAAAAACCAATCGTAATCCAAGTCGCCGTAAGATTTCTTTTTACGAACATTCGGACTCATGCCGATAGAATGTAAAAGAAAGTCAATTTTCCCGCCCAAATGTTCGGTTGATTTTTTGTAAAGATTGTCAATATCTTCCAAAGAAGTAGCATCAGCCGGAATAATAATCGTTTGACATTCCTCCGCCAATTGGTTGATTGCACCCATACGCATAGCCGCAGGGGCATTTGTCAGCGTAAATTGTGCTCCTTGTGCCTTTGCGTGCAACGCTACCCTCCAAGCGATGGAGTTTTCGTCGAGTGCGCCGGTAATAATGCCTCTTTTGCCGGCTAACAGGTTGTGCATATCCAAAGTAATTTGATGTTCATTGAAGTCGCAAAGTTAGTTTTTTGTTTTAAGTAAACAAATTCAAACGTAAATATTCCTAAAAATTAGCTGACTGTTTTGCCAAAAATGTACGACAGGCATCATGTCGGCAAATTTTTAGCCTGTTTTTGCCGGCAAAACCGATTTTGAAATCGAATTAAAAACAACAAAAAAATATTTTAAAACATTGTTTAACAGGCATTTGTGAATTTAAAGCTAAGGCAGTGAACAAGAAATGCCGGCAAATGAATTTTTTATGCGATTTTTCGGCAGTGAGGGAATTAAAGCATCGGTATAGTCTGTGCAGAATTTTTTTTGAAAAATTTCGTTGAAAGTTTTGAAGTAAGTTTTTTGAAAATTAAATTTTTTTTTTACCTTTGCACGAAAGGCTTTGCGTCAAAATAAC
>JBPOJO010000458.1:0-5521 GCA_052033485.1 Bacteroidota bacterium
GTACCCGGTGCTTTCATGAGCCTAATCTGTGCAAATTTGCTCAATCAAACCCTTATTGACCGCAGAATCTATAACAGTGCCGACATTTTGCTCCATGTTGATGCCGCTCTGAGGGTTTTTCTCAAAAAAGACAGTAACGATAATCAGGACGGTATGGATTGTGCTGTTTTCGTCATTGACCGAAACAATAAAACATTAGAATTTGCGGGTGCTAAAAGACCTTTGTGGTATTTTCAAAATGATAAAATGTTCGAAATAAAAGGCAGCAGCAAAAGCATCGGCGGTCATGAACGCGAAAAAGATTCTTTTGTTCAACACATTATTTCTTTTAAAGAAAAAACAATTTTTTACGCTTACACCGACGGTTATCCCGACCAAATCGGCGGTCCGGACAAGAAAAAATTCATGACTCGCACCCTGCGCAGTTTGCTTACCGACATTCGACATTTGAGTACGGAGGAGCAAGAAGCAAAGATAAGGAAGACTTTTGAGCATTGGCAAGGCGAATCAATGCAAATTGATGACGTGTTGCTGATTGGTTTTGAACTATCGTAACGACATAATGAATGAAATTTTGAGGCAAAAGATTTGAATTTTTTTTTAAATAATTCTCACATTGCCCCCAAAAAGCATTTTTTTTAGCCCAATTTCACCATTTTTTGGCATCACTTTCGCCTTCCGCGCGGATAAGGTGCACGGGAATATTTTCGGAAGTACATTCCAATACGTGCTCAAAATCTTTGGCAACAGGCAAATTTTCCGTTAAAGGTTTGTATTCGTGCCATTCACCTTTAAATAACCTAAAAATTTGTTTCGTGTCGGGGTGTATGACCGCTAAGTGAACCCACTCATTGACAAACCATTGCCAAGTTGCCGGTTCTTTTTTTGCCGTCAACAAAACAACTTCCGGATAATGCTCCACAATAGTCAGCAAACGCAATGGGTCGTGAATATCTACCGATTGACGCGGTAATCCCGTTCGCAAATCCCCGTCCATTCCGTTCGCAATTCCGATTAGCCCGATGACATTGTGCGGCAATTTTGAACCTGCCCCTAATCGGTGATAATCGGTTTTCGCAAAATAATATTGCAAATTTATGCCCCCGCAAACCGGCGCAACAGCGCGCAATATTCCGAGTAAATACTCCCCCGAAGGGTCAGAAAGATAATTGTATGAATTGAGAAATGCCCGCCTGTCTAAAAACAAATGCCGATTCGCGTCGCGTCGCCCGACAATGCAAAGTGCGTTTGTCGCATGGTCCCACTCACTTCGCGGTTCAAAAAGCGACATCGAACGAAGTTTGACATCGTGGTGAACCTTTGCCGCCGGACGATGGCTGTCAATCAACAAAAACCTGCGCGAACGCTCCTTGGCGTTATGATGCAAGGCTTTTTTCAAAATTTTTTTATGTTGCTGAAATGATTTTTTATTGCCCTCACTTAAATATTCATCATCATAAAATTCCATTTCATCTTGCGTTGTATCGTGCAAAGCCCCGACAAATTGTGTCCTTTTCGGAATATTGATGCCTTTTGAACGCAGAATATCCCGAATTTCACCTTTGTTCAGTACCGCCGCCGCCACTCGCGCATTCACCGAGCCGGTCTGTCCGCTGCAAGCACCGCAGCCGTAAGCGGCAAAATGCGGATTATTGACGCTGCTCGCGCCGTGCCCGACGATGTAGACAATTTCCGAAAAATTATCCGTCAACCCGATACTTTTCAGCAATGCTTCAGCCCGACGCGCCATTTCATCTGTTTTGAAGCCTAATTGATAAACATGGTCGGCACTGCAAGCCTCGTTGTACTCAAAATGCAAATTGCTTTTTTTGTCCATGTGTGTGAACGAGGACACCAACGCCGGCGTTTCCGCAGGGTGAAAAATATTCCAAGTCATGCGGAGAGCCGCCCAAAAACCAACCGTTTGCGATATTAACCAACCGCCGAAAAGATTGCGACTTTCTTTGCTGAAAACACTGTCCTTTTCATGATGATGCTTGCGCGAGCCAACTTCTTTCACCACAAAATTCGGATTCAGGGGCGCAGGGCAGGATTTGGCATAAAATTTACCGTTTTCGGGCTGATAATACAGTTCAAAATTAAAAAAGCCCGCCGTGCTGAATGTTTGCGCATCGGCAAATTTTTCTATGTAACGACGCAATGAACCTTCGCGCTCGTCTATACAAAAAATCGCTTGAAATTCGTAATGATGTTTTTCCCAAGCTTTAACATTTTCAAATTGCAATCCGCGCACTACTTGGTCAAAATAAGTCCATTCAAAGGCTTCTTGCCAAATTTTTAAGACTTCAAATATTTCACATTCCGGAACGGGCGAAAATATTAAAGATAAATTTTCGGGAATATTTTCACACAGCGGCGACCATTTATTTTCACCGAATTTTGTATCAAGTGCATCAATTTCGAGCAGAAGTTCAAAAATGATGAAATCTTTCAATGAAACAATTTTTTTGTCGAGCAATGTTTCCGGACATTTTTCCGTTACGGCAATCATACCCGACCACCCCGCGTGTGCAAATTGTTGGTCAAAAAGGTAATGTTCATAATATTTTTCATTTCCTACAAGAATAAACAATAATTCTTCAATATTGCATTGCGTATCCAAAAGTAGATAGCGAACTCTTTTGCTTTTAAAAAAACGAACCATACTCATATTTTCCAACTCGCGCAATGCCTCAATCATGCTGCGCCCGTGAACAGGAAATTGTTTGAGTGAAATTCCTTGGTCAATATAACTGCTCGTGAATCGAAAAAGAAAACTGTGCACCTCCTTATCCATATTGATGTGATAAGTTTCCGTCCAAATCGAACGAAGAGTTTCGAGTCGGGCAGGCATATTTCCGTCATATTCTTTTCGCAACAATTTTTCTTCCCAAATCGCCCAATTTTCCGCACCTTTACATTCTTGTACAATCCTTTGCAAAATCGGAAGACTGATTTTTTCCTCCTCAAACAACGCCCTGAATTTGATAAGCGGGTAGTAAGTTTTATAGCCGAAATTGACTGCCGCCTTATACATCGCGTCATGAAAAGGTAATTCCTGAAAAGCCTCCAAAACATTGTGGTTAATGAAGTCTTTCAATGGCAGTTGATGCGGTAAAAAATGCCGCAAACGGCTGAGTGTTAACGATAAATCAAAATTTTCGGCGGTACAGTCTGTGTGCATATCGGTTTTTAATAATTTTTTAACAAAAAGTCTTTTTTATGTGTCTGTTTCAATTAAGTGCGCCGCAAGCAGCAATTTTGCCTTTTTTATGTACAAGCTGATAGCTTGCGGTACACGCTCGTCGTTTGTATCATTGTACCGCGAGCTATTAGCTTGCGGCACAATCGCGTCGTTTGTGTCATGTACCGCGAGCTATTAGCTTGCGGCACAATCACGTCGTTTGTAACTTCACAAATGACGGAAAAAAGTTAACATCTCCGCGTACAAAGCGGGTGTTTGGACAAACATTCATGATTTTCCAAACCGACAATTTCAACATGACAATTATCGGCTTCCCACTCCGTTTTCAGTTCTTCCAAATGTTCCAAAAAAGTATGGTCAACCACTTTAGCGTCGTGCAAATCAATCAAAATTAAGCCTTTATGCGGCAATTTGTCAAAATATTTTGATTTAATGAGCATATAATTTGAAAAAATTGCGGCATCTTTTACTTTGAGTCTTGTGCCGTTTTCCTCTTCCGTTATCTCTGCATGCGCCGAAAACAGTGCTTTCAAGGGGATACCCCAAAAGCGGTTTATTGCCAATTCGACCCCGATTCCAATGACTATTCCGAGCAACAAATCGGTCGCCAAAGTTGCAATGATTGTAACGACAAAAACCAAAAGCTCGTCACGTCCTATTTCCAACGTTTTCGCAAATTCTTTCGGCGAAGCCAAACGAAAACCGGTATAAACCAACATTGCCGCCAAAGCTGCGTTCGGAATTAAAGAGATAAAATTCGGAATCGCCGCGACTGCCGCAAGCAAGAAAAATCCGTGAAAAAAATTTGCCCACCGTGTTTGCGCACCGTTATTGATATTTGCCGAACTTCGCACAATTTCCGCAATCATCGGCAAACCTCCGATGAAACCCGCCAAAGTGTTGCCGATTCCGACGGCTATCAAATCTTTGTTAAAATCTGATTTTCGTTTGTAGGGGTCTATCATGTCAATCGCTTTCGCGCTCAAAACAGACTCCAAACTGCCGATAAGCGCAAACATAAGAATAAATTTTAACGAAGTTAGGCTTAATATTTGAGAAAAATTAGGAAAAGTTAGTCCTTCCAAGATATTATTCGGCAAACTGACCAAAACAGCCGACGGGTCGACCTGATAAACGCTGCCCAAAATGTAAGAATGATTCGTATTCAATTCAAAATAAATGCCCGTCGGTATCGCAAAAACCAAGACAACAAATGCTGCCGGCACTTTTCTGAGCCAATTCAGTCGAATTTTAGGCATAATAAATAAAACCAAAAGACTCAGTAAACCAATGAGCGCGATTTGCGGATTGAGCGTCGCGATACTGCTCGGAATTTCTGCCAATAAAGCCAAAGGCGACTTGCCGACCGGATTTACACCCAAAACCGTGTGAATTTGTTTTGAAATAATAATGATACCGATTGATGCCAACATGCCATGCACGGCTGATGTCGGAAAAAATTCGCTGTATTTGCCCAAATTCAAGTAGCCGAATAAGATTTGCAAAACACCTGCTGCCACAATCGCCGCTAAAGTGAGTTGATAGCCCAAAAATGCGTTACCGCCGCCCAAAGTTTCGACCGCCCCTAAAACGACCACAATCAAACCGGCTGCAGGTCCTTTCACCGTCAAAACCGCACCCGCAAAATGTGCCACGACAATACCTCCGATAATTGCCGTATAAAGTCCGGCGATAGGCGGGAAACCACTTGCTTTTGCGATTCCTAAACTCAAGGGTAATGCAATTAAAAATACTAAAAAGCCGGCTACGGCATCATTTTGAAAAGTGCGAGCCATAAAAGGAACGCCTTTTACACCTAATTGGTCGAGATATTTTCTCATGTTTTGTAAAAAATAATTGTCAAGGAGTTAGCTTTATTATGCGGCACAAAAATAGGTCGCATAAAGTAAAAGAGTGTCCCGCGAGCTTTAACTTGCGGATTTAAGGAACAAGCTATCCGGCAACATACGTATTGTAGGTCGCAAGCTAAAGTTCGCGGTACATGCTCGCAAGCTTTAGCTCGCGGTACATACTTTGTAGCAAGCTAAAGCTCGCGGTACATGCTTTGTCGCAAGCTAAAGCTCGCCGTACATGCTTTATCGCAAGCTAAAGCTCGCGGTACATACTTTGTCGCAAGCTAAAGCTCGCGGTACATGCTCGCAAGCTAAAGCTCGCGGTACATACTTTGACAAACCGGCATAGATAGTTACCTTCTTAGATTTTTAGGTAAAAAAAGGCAAAAACACAGGCACACTTCGAGAAGAAATATGTAAAAAATGTGCTAAAATGGGGGGAAACAGGCTAACAGCGAAAAAC
>JBPOJO010000163.1:0-1877 GCA_052033485.1 Bacteroidota bacterium
TTTTTTAACTAATTTAGGGTCATTTTTAGAAATTTCAGTTCTAAAATCAGATTTTATTGCAGCAATCATAAGCTCTGTTTCGCGTTTTTGCTCCTTATTTTCCGCATTTCTGTACGTCGCAACAGCTTTTTGATAACCCTCAATCGTGCGATTACTCTTTTTCAGCACCTGCCGAATGTCAGAATCAAGCGCAAAACGGCTGACTAATGAATTTCCGCAAGAAATGTTAAAATCTAAGATGCTTAAATCTAAACCTTCGGGACTATTTTTTTCAAAACACATCATCAACAAAGCCTTTTTACAAACCATAATCGCCTCATTATCAATATCTACGCCGAAAACTTGGGCAAACAAAATTGCTTTGCGTTCTTCTAAACTTAAAATCTTATTTCTGATATTTGTATGATAATTTAACAAAAATTCATACGCACCGACTAAAAAAGCACCTCCGCCGCATGCAGGGTCTAAAACCGTTATTTTGCAAATCTCGGTATAATTTTTATTTTCAAAAGACTTTGCAAAACAATGCTCTGTCATATACTTGACTATAAAAGCAGGTGTATAAAAAGCCCCTATTTTTTTTCTGTAAACCTCATTTTCAGCTAAAAGTCGCTCATAAACTTCAATGATTTTAACACTTTCCATTTCACATTTTCTCCGTAATTTTTATTTCCTCTTCCGTCAAATCATACAGCGCGTAAATAAGGCGGTCAATCTCGGATTCCTGCTCAGATGTGTCCGCTTGAGGGTTGTTCTGTTTTAACAAAATTATCTTTTTTACCTTATCGGCTATGCTTTCTTGTGTTGGCGAATCAGGAATGAAAACAGGAATTTTTTTTAAATAAGGTATATCAAAACGAATATATCCGCCTGAAAGATGCGTATTTTCAAAATAATTTTTATACCAAACGTTAATTAATTTTGAATTTAACAAAGCTAACAAATAATGAACATTTAATACTTTGTTTAAATCAAATAAAATTGTTGATTTTCCGACAAAATTTTGCTTGTCATCAACGGCTGCTTGCAGTTGTAGGGTCATTCTCGCGATTACAATTTTTTCACGTAACTTAAATTTTTCAATTGCTTTTGAAGAAAAAATTTGAACGGGAATAAATTCCTCTTTCCAATCTATACAATATTTTTTAATGTCCCTTGTTTGAATTATCGGCATATATAAGGCTTGTATTTCTTTGTTAAGTTGCTGATAATCAGATAATTTAATTTTTTTCTTGCCATAACCGCTTTGTGATGTTCCCCAAATCATGTTACACAAATTGCCCAATTTTTCTTTGTCCTTTTCAATTTTTTGAATAAGCACTTGATTGATATTAGCAATTATTAAATATTTTCCGTTAGCAATAATATCATTTTTTCTGACAATAATCGGAGCTTTCCCGATTTCATCTTCCGTGTAAGATTTACTGATTTTTACGGGATAATTGCCGTTTTTTTCCTTTCTGTACGCCCAAACGACCGTGTATGTAGCGGCATTATCAAATACTTTTATGTGCGAAACGTCTGCAATAAATTCAATTATCGTGTTTTCAATGATAAATTTGCGCAAACCATAACCCGCGTCAATAGATAAAAATTGATTGGGGTTAATAAAACAAAAATGCCCGCCGTTTTTCAATAGGTAGAAGGCTTTTTCTATAAAAAATTGGTACAAATTTGGGCGTTGAGATGCTTCTAATGTCTTAAAATTTTGCATAAAATCAATTTGTAATTTGTCAATTTCGCGATAATCAATATACGGCGGATTGCCCATCACAACATCAAAACCGATAAAATCGCCGTTTTCGTTCAGCACTTCGGGAAACTCAAAACGCCATTCAAAAGCGCGGTCAAAAACTAAATTTTCCTTCATTTCTTCA
>JBPOJO010000618.1:0-3048 GCA_052033485.1 Bacteroidota bacterium
TGCACTGTTCCAATTTTGCGCATCGGACATCAATACATTCCAAACAGGCATGTTAAAAATATTATTCACTTTCACTGCAAGAAATGCGCCGTCAAAACCAAAAATTTTTGTGCTTTGTCGCAAACAAAGGTTAAAATATGAACTTGCAGGTACGCTGTATTTCACATAATTAAGCTCATTCGCATCGTCATTGCCTTTCACGACATTGCCCGCAACAATAACAGAGGCAGGATTTTTTTCGCCTACATTGTTGTTCGCAGGAGTCAGCATCATAATGCTGCCGTTGTGGTAAAATTCAAGAGCAATGTTAAATCCTTTTTTGTTGCGATACGAAACACCCGCTTTAAAAAGCAAAACAGGCGAGTCAAGCGGCAACATCATATTCGGCAAAGGTTGCCAAACAGGAGCAACGCCTCCTTCGCCGATTTTGCCCGCTATGCCTGTTCCTTCTTTCGGATTTTTCCAATCGCGCATGAACGCAAATGCGTCGGAGGGGCGATTTAGCTTGTAAATCGTGCCGTTTGCCCAAAAATCAATTTTCTCGCTGCGATTGGTGAAACTTACGCTCGCGCCCGTATTGTTCCAAGCACTTCCCGCATTAAAAGTGGTCGTTCCGGGGTCAAATTGGTATAGACGATTATTGTCCAAATGAAATACATTCAACGTGAATCGCCTTTTGCCTTCGCTGAAATTATGAGCATAAATGGCTTCAAAATTATTGGTCAATTCCGATTCCGCCTTTGAGCCGAATGGCAAGCGAATGACCTCCTGCGGCGGAACAGCCCTGAACGCCCGCGCATAGATAAGGCGCAGATTAGCGTTGTCCGTAAAGTGATAATTGACCGAGATGCGCGGAGTGAAATTGCGGTCTGATTTGTTTTCCACTAAAATCGGCGTGTAGGTGTTGCTTGCCGCCTGAAAGAGGTAAAATATTTCATTTCCGAAATTTCGGTATACGCTGATAATGTTCTGATAATCAAAGCGTAAGCCCGAAGTAATGGTCAATTTGGGAATCGGCGACCACAACGCCTGCAACCAAAAACCGCAATACCACCCAAAATCGGTGATACCGCCGCCGGGACGGTATGAAATAAAAGAATAGTCGCGTCCCGAAAACCATTGAATATTTTTGTAATCTGCGTATTCAAAATTTCCGCCCGCCGTAAGCGTCAATTTAGGGTTTGAAATGGGTTTCATTTGAAAATCCGCGCCGAAAGATTTGGTTATGCCGGCATAATTCATCAATAAACCGCCGCCGCGCATATTCAAACTGCTGTCAGTAAAAGCCTTTAAATCAACAGTGCTTGGGTAGTGTACATAATTTCCGTCGGAAAGTAAGTAGCGATTGCCTGCACCGCCTCCGTAAACATTTCCGCCTGCATTTTGCGACAAACTTACCGTTGTACCCGGAATGAAATCGCCTGTGCTGAAATCAATCCCTTGCCGGTTTGTGTTGATGCTTCCGCTGATGTTGGCGGAAAAATCCCAAAATTTTAAGGGTTTAAGTTCGGCAAAAACAGAACCCGAACTCCATTGCCAATCGTTTTGTTGGTGGTTAAACGTTTGATTGCCAATCGGCGGCACCCAAGAAAGTGCGCGGCTGTGCAAAAAAGAACCGACAGTAAACCACGCAGTATTCAAACGAATATCAAAAGACGGAATTTCTTTTCCGCCGCGAAAGCTGCCGTCGTTCGGGACTTCGGTAAAAACTTGATTTCTCACACGCACGTTTGCCATACCTGCGCCCTCGCGCGCATATCGGCTGTTCCAAGGACGCGGCGTGCCTGCGGTTTTGGTATCGTATAAAAAATCGCCCTGAAATTTGTAAAAATTGACGCTTATATTGGCTTTTTTAGAAAAGGCATAAGAAAATCCGATACTCATTTTTTGCACATAAGAAAATTTTCCCAACTCCTCTGCCGTAATTGCCGCATGGGTTTTTAAGCGTTTTTCTCTTCCAAAAAATGACGAAGCAGCCCCTTTTGTGATAATATTGACAACGCCCAAGACGGCAACACTACCGTACAACGCGCCGCCGGGTCCGCGCAAAACTTCCACTCGTTCAACATTGCTCAGGTCGCCGTAGAGGTCGGCGAAAAAATCGCCGAAGTGAAATCGCTCATTGATTCGGTGTCCGTCAATCAAAAATAAAACATTTCGGCGTGAGTTGAAAGAATAAAAACCGCGAAAATCTGTGTCAAAATTGCTGCCTGTGTAGTGCGTATATACTTCGGGGATACGCGCCAAGAGTTCGGCGAGGTTGCGATAGCCGTATTTTTCAATTTCTTCTTTGCTGATAACCGTAATACTGCCCGGCGCGTCATTGACGTTCTCCTCCATGCGCGAAGCCGTAACAACGATATCGTCCGTGATGTCTTCCTTTTTTTGACTGAGTACTTCCTCAACTTCCGAACGATAAACGCCGGAAAGGGGCGGAAGCGTATCTTGTTGCGCGTTCAGTGAAAAAACCGCGCCCGAAAAAAGGAAAAAAAATATTCCAAAAAGGTAATGTTTGTGCTGCATACTCGGTGATTTTAAAAAATAAATTCGGTTAATTTTAAACAAAAAAAATAGCAGGTGTGTTTTTCACGTTTTATTTTGTAAAAAATTTGCAAAATAAAAAAGATTAATTAGCTGAGAAAAATATTTTCCCGATGTAACAATCATTTGTTCTTCAAAAGCTAAAATGCTTACTTTTAGATAGTTAGGTTTTGTTATAAAATTCAAACGATGTAATGTATGTTTGCAAAAAATATGCCGAATGACAGTTTTAACAAAATAAGGGCAAAATATTTGTTAAATTGCTTTACGGTGGTACTTGCTGAAACGGGCGTAAAACCGCTCTTCAAACAAGCTAAAACTCAATATTGCGGCGTAAATGAATTGTTCAAAAAATACCAATCTCAATTTATTTTTCATTTCACAAATTTTTGTACTGCTTAGCCGGTTTGCCCAAGAATGCAGCGCGAGCTTCAGCCGGCGACCTTACATTCGCTTGTTGCAAGATAACCTTCCTCCCAATCCGCAAGCTAAAGCGCGCGGTACACT
>JBPOJO010000648.1:0-4085 GCA_052033485.1 Bacteroidota bacterium
AAATTCAAATAAGAAATCCCTTTTCGTTTTTCCGTCAGATACTCAAAAACTTCACGGTGCAATTTGATGATTTCTTTTTCAGGCATATTTTTTTTACAACGTTAAAAAAATTTCGGTTTTCCGTAAAAAAAAATTTATTATGCTTGCATAATAAATTTTTTTTCATAAATTTGCATTGTAAGAATTTAATTGTATATTTGGACATAAGCCATAAACACGCTGAAAATGATGAACGCAGCAGAAATATCAGAAAAAAAATCCACGACAACCCACCGGAAAATCCGCAAAGCAGCCATTCTCGGCTCAGGCGTGATGGGTTCGCGTATCGCCATGCACTTTGCCAATATCGGCGTGCAAGCCGTTTTACTCGATATCGTCCCGTTCAACCTCGACGATAAAGACAAAAATAATCCTAAAATGCGCAATAAAATCGTCAACGACGCTTTTGCCGCCGCATTAAAATCAAGCCCTTCCCCTGTTTATCATGCAAAAGTTGCCGAAAAAGTTACTTTGGGTAATTTTGATGATAATTTGAACCTCATTGCCGATTGCGATTTTATCATTGAGGCAGTTGTCGAAAGACTTGATATCAAACAATCACTTTACGAAAAAGTCGAAAAATTCCGCAAACCGGGCACTGTTATCGCCTCAAACACCTCCGGAATTCCGATGAGCATGCTCATCGAAGGGCGCAGTGAAGATTTTCAAAAAAACTTTTGCGGTGTGCATTTTTTCAATCCGCCGCGCTATTTGCGCCTTTTGGAAATTATTCCCGGTCCGAAAACCGACGCTTCCGTTGTTGACTTTTTAATGAAGTACGGCGATTTGTATCTCGGAAAAGAAACCGTTTTGTGCAAAGATACGCCCGCTTTTATTGCGAATCGCGTAGGAATTTACGGCATCATGTCAGCCTTACACACGGTCGAAAAATTAGGTTTGAGTGTTTCGGAAGTGGATAAACTCACCGGTCCGGTCATCGGTCGCCCCAAATCCGCTACTTTCCGCACGCTTGACGTAGTCGGTTTGGACACGGCTATCAAAGTGGCTAAAGGGCTGTACGATAATTGTCCGAAAGATGAAAGCAAAGCTAAGTTTGCCTTGCCGAAAATCGTCAGCGAATTAGAGAAAAACGGTTGGTTCGGCGACAAAACGAAACAAGGTTATTACAAAATGACCAAAGACGGCGGCAAAAAGCAACTTTTTGAATTGAATTTGAAAACTTTTGAGTACGAACCGGAGAAAAAAGCTAAATTCGATGTTTTAGAAAAAACAAAAGAAATTGAGAATTTAAAAAATCGTTTTGCTGTTTTGCTTGCTGACGAAGGAAAAGCCGGTGAATTTTACCGCGCTACTTTTTACGACATGTTCCGCTACGTTTCGTTCCGCATTCCCGAAATTTCAGACGAATTGTACCGCATTGACAAGGCAATTTGCGCCGGTTTTGGTTGGGAACTCGGTCCGTTTGTAACTTGGGACGCTTTGGGCGTTCGCGAAACGACGGCAAAAATGGAAGCGGCAGGCGAAAAACCCGCGCAATGGGTCTATGATATGCTTGCGAGCGGCAACGAAAGTTTTTACAAAGTTGAGAACGGCATCACAAAATATTACGACATTCCGTCAAAATCTTACCGTTCGATTCCGGGCAGCGAAGGCTTCATTATTTTGGACAATTTACGTTCGACAAAAAAAGTTTGGGGCAATGCCGGCGCGTCAATTTTTGACCTCGGCGACGGCGTTCTCGGTTTGGAATACCATACCAAAATGAATGCTATCGGGCAAGAAATCATTGAAGGTATTCACCACGCGGTCAATTTGGCAGAAAAAAACTACAGAGGTTTGGTTATCGGCAATGATTCGCCGCAGTTTTCGGCAGGGGCGAATTTGGGCATGGTTTATATGTTTGCCGCCGAGCAGGAGTTTGACGAATTGGATATGATGGTTCGACAATTTCAGCAAACGATGATGCGCCTGCGTTACAGCGCGATTCCTATTGTCGGTGCGCCTTCGGGTTTGGCACTCGGCGGCGGTTGCGAAACCTTGTTGCATTGCGATAAAATTGTTACCCACGCGGAAAGTTATGTCGGTTTGGTCGAAGTCGGTGTGGGTTTGATTCCGGCAGGCGGCGGCACGAAAGAAATGATTTTGCGTGCATCGGACACCTACCGAAAAGATGACACGGAAGTCAATCGTTTGGGCGAATCGTTTATGAACATCGCAACGGCAAAAGTCGCAACATCTGCGCACGAAGCGGTTAATTTGGGCTATTTCCGTGATTCTGACCGCATTGTCATCAACCGCGCAAGGCTTTTGGCGGAGGCTAAAACAGCAGTTTTGGAAATAGACGAAAAAGGCTATACACAGCCGGTGAAGCGCAAAGACATTAAAGTTTTAGGCAAAACGGCATTGGCGAATTTCACGGCGGGCGCGACGGGAATGCTTTTCGGGCATTACATTTCGGAGCACGATTTGAAAATTGCAAAAAAATTGGCTTATGTGATGGCGGGAGGCGATTTAGACGCGCCGGCAATGGTTAGCGAGGATTATTTGCTCGACCTCGAACGCGAAGCCTTTTTATCGTTATGCGGTGAGAAAAAAACCTTAGAGCGCATTCACAGCATTCTCTTTTCGGGCAAACCCTTGAGAAATTAAAATCAATTTTATGTTAAAAGAGCCGCTCGTGAAAAATGAGCGGCTTTTTTTATTCATTATTTTCTAATTTCAAAAACTTAGGCGGAAAGAAAAGCCTGAATTTTAATTTATCATTTAACTTGTTAAAAAAAATCTTTTCTTACCTCCATTTCTTCTTTTTCAATGAACCTTACCTTAATTTCTTCAAATGATTGCTTCGATAAAACCCATAATACTTGCCCACAGTACGGACCCACTTCAAGGTCAAATCCTAATGCGGCACAAGCTATCTGAGAATTGGAACTGCTTATTTTTTTTTTACCGGAAAAAAAAAGTTCTCTTTCATTGTTTTTAGTATCCTTACATCTTATTTGGACTATATTACCGAATACTTTGCCACGCAATTTTATATCCGACATTTTCCAAACCAAATTTAATTTCGTCTCTTTCTACTTGTACCTGAAAAAAGCTAATAAAACAGCTAAATTGAGCATATTTTCAAAATACAGTGCGATTTTAGCTAAAAATATCAAAAACCAAACTTCTTGAAAATTTTTTTTAAGTTGGTTTTTTTTGTAGATTTGCGGAAAAGGAGATGAATATGCCGAATTTACCAAAACTTTCTACGGGACAACAGGTTTTTTCGTTGATTCGTGAAAAAGAACAAATATATGTTGATAAAACTAATTTTCTCCATAAAATAATTGATTCGGAGGAGCCTTTTGGGTTTCTCGCCCGCCCGCGTCGTTTTGGCAAATCATTATTAATCAGTACTTTATCGGAGATTTTTTCAGGTAAAAAAGAACTGTTTTCGGGGCTGTATATAGAGGATAAAATTGCTTGGGAAGAATATCCGGTGATTCATTTGGATTTCAGCAATATTGGGTTTCAAACTTTGGGTTTAGAAAAAGCAATTCACCGTCGCCTTAATATGATTGCGGATGTGTACGAAATTGTGCTTGAAGAAACAGAAATCAACACAAAATTTGAGGAGCTGATGACAGCACTTGATGCCAAAACGGGAAAACAAGTCGTTATTCTGATTGACGAATACGACAAACCGATTACGGACGTTTTGGAAGTGGGCGAAAATGAAGAAGCGCGAAAAAATCGTAAAACGATGCGTGATTTTTACAGTGTCGTAAAAGGCAGTTCGGAGTTTATTCGCCTTTTTTTTGTTACGGGTATCGCCCGTTTTGCAAGAGTTTCGATTTTTTCCGATTTGAATAATTTAACCGATTTGTCTAAAATTAAGCACTATCACAATCTTTTGGGCTATACGCAAGAGGAATTAACGCAATATTTTACACAGCACTTGAATTTTATTGCCGAAGAAAAAAATATTTCTTTGGACGAATTGCTTTTACAGGTGAAAGCATGGTACAACGGTTTTTCATGGAACGGCATTGACCGCGTGTACAATCCTTTTTCAATTTTAAGTTTCTTAACTGCCGGAG
>JBPOJO010000416.1:0-23950 GCA_052033485.1 Bacteroidota bacterium
TGCTTTAGCATCGTTCTATGTAGGTCATAAATGTACTTCATAATGACGAGCGTTTTGCTTTATGAAAAATCGCTTGGTGGCAAAACTTGGCATCAAGTTAAAATAATATTTCTTTTCACACAACAAAAATGAAAAAAATTTTTGAAAAAAACTAAAATTTTATTCCAATCATCAAAATATCGTCTGTTTGACGGTTATTTCCTTTCCAAGTTTCCCATGAATCCGCTATGCAGCGGTGCATTGCAGACATATCGCAATAGCGATTTTGCTCAATAACATCTCTGACTTGCTTAGGAGAATACTTGCGATTTTCAATTCCGCCAAATTGGTCGGGCAATCCGTCTGAAAAAAAGTAGATGGAGTCGCCGGGATTTAAACTGATTTGATGATTTTTAAAATTTGTTCTGTCTTTATAGTGCAAGACACCGCCACCGACAGGGAATTTATCGCCTTTCACTTGCTTCAATTCCCCGTTCGCGGGAAGATAATAGAGCGGTCTGTGTGCTCCGGCATAATCCAGCGTATTGTTTTTGATATTGATTCGACACAGGGCAATGTCCATGCCGTCTTTGGTAGTCGAATCAACGTCTTGTTTTAATGTTTTCGTAACTCCGTCATTGAGCAAATCCAATACTCTGCCGCAGTCTAAATTATTTGACTTTGTGATGGAATTTAATAAGAAGTAGCCGACCAATGAAATTAATGCACCGGGCACACCGTGTCCCGTACAATCCACTACGGCAATATAGACATATTCTTCTTTTTGAACAAACCAAGGAAAATCACCGCTGACAACATCTTTGGGTTTGTAATAAATAAAAGAATTGGGAAATTTCGTTTGAATGCTGTGCGAATCAGGCAAGATTGCGCGTTGAATTCTTTTGGCGTAATTGATACTTTCCGAAACTTTTTTATTGGTTTCGCGCAATTCAATTTCATTGTGTTTTCTCTCCGTAATGTCATGCGCAACAAAAAGAACCGATTCAAGAGTCTTACTTTCGTTCATTTCCGGCAAAGAAACCACCTGCATAATTCTGTCTCCGCTGATGGCAGGAAAGTCAATTTCTCGAGAAACTTTGGCACTTTTTTGAGCAACTTCTCTTAAAAGCCTGTACAATACCTCAACAACATTCGTATTCAAACCTACATCGTTCAAATCGCGATTAATTAACTGCTCCGGTTTAAAGCCGGTAAGTGTTTTGATGGTTGGATTGACAAAAAAGACTTTGCCTTGCGGATTAAGGCGCATGATTAAGTCGGGAGAATTTTCCGACAGCGCTTGCATTTGACCTCGCATCCTTGATTCTTTTTCGGCGCGTCTTCTTTCGGTTATGTCGCGCGTATTGACGACAATACCTCTGATAGCGGGGTCATTGAGCAAATTCGTACCGGTTGCTTCGAGCCAAACCGTTTCGCCGCCTTTTCTGTAATACAGCAACTGCGCGGTTACTTTTTCGTCGGGGTCAGAAAGTAATTTATCAAACATTGATGCAAAATGCCCTTTACTTTCTTCATCAACATAAATAATGTCATTGATGCCAATCATTTCTTCTTGTCCGTAGCCCAAAATCGGCTCTACTGAAGGGCTTATGTAACGTACTTTGCCGTCTTTTTCGTAAATTGTGATAACCTCAGACGCATTTTCGAGCAAGAGTTGCATTCTTTTTTGCGTGCGATTTACTTCCAAAATTTGCTCTTCCAAGCGCGCATTCGTGCGTTTAAGCTCCTCTTGCGTAGCCTCCATGATTTCGGCATTTTGACGGAGAACTTCTTGTTGCAACTGTAATTCTTCGCTCATTTGCCTTGCTTCTTGCAAAAGTTTTACCGTGCGCTGATTAACTTTGATGTTAAAAATAGTTCTTGCCACCAAAACGCTGATTTCTTGTAAGAAATGCAGTTGAGTTTGTGTAAATACCGAAAGTGAAGCAAACTCCATAATGCCATAAACCGTATCGTCAGACATTGTCGGCACGACAAGCAAACATCTCGGTTTTTGCTCTCCTAATAAGCCGGAAGTAACATAAGTGTAGTTGTCGGGAACTTCCGTGCGCAAGATAAAATCTTTTTCTACAGCCGCTTGCCCGATTAAACCTTCGGCAAAACGAAAGCTGCTTTTCAGATACTTTTTCTTGTGATAAGCATAACTTGCTTTCATTTCTATCGAGGGAATATCTCCCTGTTCGTCGCCGTATTCCACGACATAAAAAGCACCCTGCACGGCACCAATTTTTTCGCAAACAAAAGCAATAACATTCGTACCTAAAAGGTCAAAATCATTTTGCTCGCGCAAGATTCTGCCGATTTCTGCCACACCGGAAACAATCCAATTTTGCTCGGCATCTTTTTTATCCGCTTCTCTGATGCTGTCGCGCATCCTAATTAAGGCATTTCCTAAAATATCATTTTGGCTTATAGGCTGAAATGCAGAATCGTAATTCCCTTCACCTATTCGATAGGCAAAATCAGCAGTACTTTTAAGCGTTTTGACAAGTCCCGAAACGGCAACCGCCATTTCACCGATTTCGTCGTTTGTTTCTTTTTTAACTTCCTCCGGTAACTCACCTTTTGCCACAATAACAAGCGTTTGTTTCAATTTTTGCAAAGGATTGGTGAGCAATTTGGAAAAAATTAACGAAGCTGCA
Organism: Bacteroidota bacterium; assembly: GCA_052033485.1. Classification (GTDB taxonomy): domain Bacteria; phylum Bacteroidota; class Bacteroidia; order Cytophagales; family Bernardetiaceae; genus JBPOJO01. Next base: position 2,643 of record JBPOJO010000416.1, read on the forward strand.
AAAGAAACAAGGGTAATGAAAATGCCGGCGAAAATAAAAACGATAACCAAGCCGTCTAAATCGCCTTCAATTTCTTTTTCATCAATTTTCACCACTAAACCCCATTTACAAAATGGCAGAAAAGTCCAAGAAGCAAAGGTTTTATCTTCATTTTGGTCAGGCACAAGTCCGAAACCGGTCATGCCTTTCACGGCTTTTTGAATACCTGAAGACTCTGTTTCGTCAGCTACGACAATTTTACTCAGAACATTTACTCCTTTTTTTCGCGGAGCATTTAAAAATTGAATTGTGCTGCCGGTCAATTTTCCAATCAATACTTCCCCTGTTTCACCTAAACCGGTATAATCATTTAAAAGATGGTGAATCGGAGCCATATCAAATTCAACGGCAATATAACCTAAAGTTAAACTTTGGTCGTTTTTGACGGGATAAAAAGCGTACAGATGAACTGCTTTGTCCTGCGTTCGGAAAAGGTCACTGTAAATAATTTTGTCTTCTTCTCTAATTCGCGTAATCAACTCGGTAAAATTTTCAAAACTTTTACCGATAATAATTTCATTTTTAAGGGAGTTGCTCTTTAAAACAACTTTTCCTTCTGTATTGACAAGCGCAATATTGATGTATTTGTAAGAATTTTGATAAGAAATCAAAAAGTTCAACAAATCATCTTCATTTGCTGTAGAATCTTCAAGAATCACATCAAGCGGTTGCAATGAGCCGGAAAAAGAAGCACGAACGTTCTTGTTTTTACTAATCAAACTTAAATTCGCTTCGAGTTGCGAAAAATGCGTACCTAACTGCGCAGCTTTTAGGTTCGTCAGTACTTTTAAGTTGTCCCAATAACGGCTCTCAACGGCTCTTTTCCCAAAATGATAGGACAGCAGACTGATTGCGAAAACAGAAAGCAACACAACAATCAACAAGAGTGTTGTTATTTTACTTCCTATTTTTACTTCGCTCAACATGATGTTTTTCTTTTAGTCTTTGACAATGTTTGGTTAATACATTTCGGCAATCAATTTGCAAACTTCTTTTGTAATATCCAAATCTTTTTCCAAAAATTCTTTAAAAGTAGCTAATTCAAGGACAGCAAGCACTTTTTCATCGGATAAAATCGGAAACGCGATGATATACGACGGACTTGCATTGCCGAGTCCCGAAAAAACCGAAATATAGCCTTGCGGCACATTATTAACGGCAAAAATCTTTCCGCTTTTGGCAGCCTGCCCTGAAATTCCTTCTCCGAACTCGTATTTTTTTATTTCACTGTCGGGGAAAACATAGGCATAAGAATATGTCAGCTCAATGCAGCGCGCCGCATTTTCGTCTGCCGTAGCCTTATAATAGGCTCCGACGCAAATGTGAAGTTCTTGGCACAAAGCATCAAATAAAATTTTAATCTTTTTTTCACGGAGCGTTTCGGCATCGGCAGCAGCAACAATTCTTGCCAATATTGCTTCTTGTGTATCTGTTGTATTTTCTTCGCCGTTATTTTTGTTTTTTTGATTGTCTGCATATTTTTCAACATAAATCACACTTTCGCTGTTGCGATTGCGCTGATTGAGCAAATAAACCACCAAAGCCACACCAAGAATAAATTCAATGATAACAACTACCGAAAATTCTCTTAAAACCATCGAAATTTTGTCCAAAACCTTAAAATCTTCTATGCCCAAAACATCATAAATTTGTTGCGGGACTGAAAAAAGTAAGCTGAACAAAACGTAAAAAATACCGATGAAAAAGATTACAACGGCGATAACAATGACACGATTGGCACTAATTTTTACTTTCATACTCTTGAAACTTTATCGAGTTGCATTAACAAATCAAGAATTTCATCAACGGTTAAAATGTGGTCAATGCTTGTTGCCGCTATCGCAGCCGCAGGCATGGCATTAATTTGACTGTCTTCGGGGTCTTGTACGATGGTCAAACCCTTGCGTTCGCTGATTTTTTTCATACCGAACGCACCGTCTTTGTTTGCACCCGAAAGTAGAATTCCGATGAGTTTATCCCTATACACATACGATGCCGATTCAAAAAGAATGTCAATCGCAGGGCGAGAATTATTGATAAGCGGCTCTGTGCTGAGCGATACGGTATTTCCGAGCTCGAGAGCAAGGTGATAGTTTGCGGGCGCAAGGTAAATGCCGCCCTTTTTGATAGGCTCTTTATCGTTCGGCTCCGAAATTTGTTTAGGACATTTGATAGACAAAGCTTCAACGAAACCGTTTCGAACGTGTTTGAGGCGATGCAAAGCAAGAAAGACCGGTATCGGAAAATCTTTCGGAATAGTCGAAAGAATCCGAGTAACAGGCTGAAAACTGCCGGCAGAACCGCCAATCACGATTGCTTTGTATTTCGAACTCAAATTATAGTTTTTCATCTCGCGCCCTCAAATATATTTTAGTCTTTGATTTTTTTGTAAATCTTTTCTTCATTATTGACCACAATAAATTTATGGGCAATATCACACCATATCAGCGATTCTTTTGAGCCGATTGAGAGATAACCATAGCGGAAAAGACTCTCATGCAATTTATGCAAAACTTGATTTTGGAGCGTTTGATTAAAATAAATCATTACATTTCTGCAAAGAATTAAATCAAATTTAGAAAAGACACTTCCTTGTACGAGGTCATGTTTGCGAAAAGAAACATTTTCAATCAAAGACTTATCCATCACGGCATCGCCGTTAACTTCTTTAAAATAGTGGTCTAAAACGTGTTTTCCTTGATAGCGAATATAATTTTTTCGGTTTACGTCCATATTTTTCATCGAATACAAACCGCTTTTCGCCTTAGCAATGATGGCTTTGTCAATATCGGAGGCAACAATCTTAGCGTTTTCCAAAATTCCCATTTCTTTGAGCACGATGCACATCGAAAAAACCTCTTCGCCCGAAGAACAGCCCGCATGCCAAATGCTGATTTTATTGTGGTTGAGCATAATATTCGGAATAATATGCTCTTTGAGAACTTTCCAATAGGTAGGGTCTCGAAACATCTCCGTAACATTAACGGTAATTTCCGAAATAAAATCCTCAAAAAACTCCTCCTGATTGCCAAGCATAGCTATCAGGTCGTCCACAGACTTGAGTTTATAGATGTCCAAAACTCTCTTAATGCGTCTTCTGAAAGACGACATTGCGTAGTCTTTGAAATCATAATCAAATTTATCCTTAATGAATTGCGTCAATTTGCGTAATTCATTGATTTCCGGGTCCGGAGTATTGAGCATAGAATAAACAGTAAAGGAACCTTGTCAAATCGGAGATTCAATTCCGAAGCCAAATATATCAAAAAATAAAAATTAAAAACAAACTTTTCTGCAAATAAAATTTTTTTTCTCTAAAAATAAAAAAAAACGACAAAAAAAATCTTAACAATTTTTGCCTCGAATGTTTTTTTCAGCTTGTAATGTTTTGACAAAAAACATTTTAGCTTTTTCAGCAAAAGTTCATTGAGCGGCAAAAAAAAATTTGCCGCTCAATGCCTAAACTAATCTTCCCGTATCACGCTGATAAAACCGTTGTGTTTTTTAGCGGTGGCTTTTCCGTCATGAAATTCAATGACATAATAATAAGTGTCTTGCGGCAAGGGATACCCCTCAAAAGTCGCATTCCACTTGTGGGGATAACCGCGCTCTGATTCAAAAATTAATTTTCCCGAACGGTCAAATATTTGAACAACCATCTCCGAAAAACGCTCAAAAACAGGAGAATCCCACACGTCATTTACGCCGTCGCCGTTTGGTGTAATGGTATTGGGCAAGTTTTCGATACAATTCGCCGTGATTTCGAGCCTGAAAGTATCGGCGGTGCAATCGTCGTAAAAATATACAATGTCGTAAATTCCTGATTTTGAGGCAGAAAGGTTAATTTCTCCCGTTTCTCTGTCCAAAGCAATGCCTTCACTTTCTGAAAGAAAATAGCCGTACGAACGATTTACGGTAGGTTTCGGATTTGCCTCCGTTGTGCAGTATTGTTCATTAGGATAGGACAATTCCGTTTCAAAAACGGGTTGTCGGGTCATCTTGGTTTCCAAATATGCCTCACAACCTCTGAAATCGGTAACTTTCACCCGATAAATTTTATTTTCGTCAGGCGCGAGTCCGCTCAAATTTTGCGTCAAAAATTCGCCTTCATTCCAATCAAAATGATACGGAGCTGTGCCGCCTTTGACAAATAGGTTAATTTTTCCGTCGCTTTTGTCCGTCTTACAACTTGCCTGAACGATTGCATAACTCAATTCAATCGGCTCGGGCTGCTTAACAGCTACGCTGAGGTTGATTTCGCAACCGATTCCGTCGCGAATTGTAAATGTATAAGTGCCGGCAGGAATATCTTTATAATTTGTTTGCGTTGAATCGGGTGATATTGAAGAAAAAATCTTTACCGGCGCAACACCGCCTTTAATTTTTAAGTTAATAATTCCGTCACTTTGTCCCGGGCAAGAAACGTCAGCTTTAAAAACGTTTTCGAGGCTGATGTCAGAAATTCGGACGGCAACAATATTGCTCGACTGCTCGCCGCAAGTGTCTGAAAGCACCAAACGGCGGAAATAACGCACGGAAAGTTCATCTTTCGGCGGTGTGTAATCTTTTGTTTCGGCAACTTTTTTCCATGTTCGCATATCTTCCGAAGTTTGCCAAACATAGCGATGCCATGCCGAAGAAGCCCCTCCGATGATGATTTTAGGAGCTTCGCCCTTGCAGATAACCTGTTCGGGTCCGATTTGATTATTTTGCGCCCCCGCATAAAAAACATTGACGGTATCATAAACGGTGCAAACATTTTTTTTCACCTCAACAATGTATTTTCCGGGCGTTGTTACATTCAAAAAGCGACTTGTGTCGCCGTTTGACCACAAATAACTTCTCGCTCCTTTCCCCGCATCTAAACGCAGCAAAAAGGGATATTGACAAAAAACAGTATCCGAACCGAGATTTACTTCGGGAGCTGTTTGGTTCGTATTGATTGAGGCAGCTTCCGAAAAAATTGTCAAACCCGGCACGGAATCATTCCTAATTTCGCACGTGTAATGCCCTGCTTTCGTCGCCCAATGCGTATTGTCCTTGTCATTACAATCGCAATCATCTTTCGTACCGTTGAAAAACCACTTGTAACGGTTGTATTGACCGCCCACATTTGCTTTCAAAAGGCAGGGTTGCTCCAAAACCGTTTTAGCTTGCGGCGAATAAATAAATGCACTCGCAATGCGTAAATTCGGTTCTAAATCTTCAAAAGTTAAATAATTGTTGTTTAAACGCAAATAAGCTAAAGATTTGATGCTGTCTTTGTCAATTTTGGGAAAATCAACAATTTCATTAAATGATAAATCAATTTCATAAAGACTGAACGCGCCGTTGATTTCTTTCGGAACTGCGCCCGAAATGCGATTTTTAGTGCCGATAAGTCTTTGTAATTTTTTTAATTTTCCGACAGATGCCGGCAAAACACCGGGTATATAATTGTCCGAAAAATTAAAATAAGTTAAGTTTTCCAACTTTCCGATGTCATTCGGAATAGGTCTTGCAATTCTGTTGTTACTGACATTCAAATACTGTAAAGCCGAAAAGGTCGTGATTAATTGCAAATTGTCATAAAAAAAGTCGTTGTCGGACATATCAAAATATGTGAGTTTGGCTAACCCGGCGACTGAGGCAGGAAAATTGCCGTTAAATTTATTGTGCGAAATGTCCAAATGTGAAATATTTTTAACATTTCCTAAATTATGCGGCAAAGAACCGCCGAGTTCGTTATTCGCACAGTTGAAATAGCTTAAATTAACCAAATCGGCAAAACTTGCCGGCAAACCCAAAGTAAGGCGATTTTTTGAAATGTCTAAATAAGTCAGCGATGTTATTTCGCCGATTGTTTGCGGAATCTCTCCGTCAAAACGGTTGTTTGAAAAATCCGCCACTACTAATTTGCGCAGATTGCCGAGCGAACTCGGAATCTCATAAAAAAAGCTGTTGTTTCCGATTTGCAAATATTTGAGATTGACCATATCGCCGATTTTAACAGTCAGCGTATCCGAAATTTTATTATTGGTCAAAACTAAAGTTTCCAAACGCAGCCAATTTCGCATCGAAAGACTTAATGCGCCGGTAAGTTTGTTGTTTTCGGCTCTTAATTCTCTCATTTGCAGTAAATTAGCCATTGTGGTCGGAAAATCGCCTGTGAGGGCGTTATTCTGCAAATGCAAAATTTCCAAACTTGTCAAACCGCCGATAAAATCAGGAATCGAGGTAATTTTGTTGCCGCTCATATAAAGCTCTTTCAAGTTCGGCATTGCCGCCAAAAAACTCGGCATTGTCGTTAATTGATTGCCCGTGAGGTCGAGCACCTTTAATGAGGACAAACTTGCTAAACTCGGAATTTCACTTGTTTTGAGATTCATACTCGAAATATACAAATTTTGGAGCTGCGTCATTTGACGAACTACATTCAAATTTGCATTCAAATACGGGTTTCCGGCGAGATTGAGGTGCGTCAAGCCGGAAAGTAAATAAACTTGTGAAGGAAGATTACCGCGCAGATTTTGAGAGGCAAGACTGAGGGAAACAACTTTTCCCGCCGCATTGATGCTCACGCCCGCCCAACGTGAGGCTCTTTCTGTGAATTTCCACGGATTTGACCAAGCCGTGCCGCCTGTTTCGTTAAAAATTTTTACCAAAACAACCGAATCAGCCGGATTGATGGTTTGCGAGAAAATTTCTGTCGAAAAAAGGCAAATTAAGGCAGCAAAAGTTGCCAAAAACTTCTTATACATCAGTTCAAAATTTTAGTAGCTTCGTCATTTTTTTTCAAAGAAAAAATCATCACAATTTGGTGTGAACCATTATTGTACGATTGAATTTTGCCGAAAGAGGCTTCATACGCATATTGCACGCGCATGTACGGGAGCACCTGCGTACCCAAAATAACACCTAAAGCATTTGCATTTTTTAGATAAAAACCACCCTGAAATAAATTTTTGTATTCCGCTATCCCCTGCAAAGTAATGCCTCTTTTGAGATAATTAAGCGCGTAAACACCCGAAAAATGAACACTTAATGTTTCATGAGGTATATACGTGTAACCGCCCATGAAATAAAACTGCCTCAATTGCTGTCCGCTTTGCGAAAATGAGAAAGAGGATTGCATGATTTGCAAAGCCGAAAAACCCGCAAAAAAACGCCTTCCGTGCATCAAAACACCGATATCCGCGTCGGGTTTCCACTCACTTAGGTTTCCGTTAATAAGTCGGTCGTTTTCTTGGCGCAAAATCATGTCTTGTGCATTGATTCGCAGGTTCGTCATGCCGACACCCGCGCCCATACTTGCATAAATCGGAAATCCTTCGCCGTCTTTCATGAGCGTCAAATGTGCCGCGTAATTGACGTAAAAGCCTGTTTTAGACAAAACTCCCGCGTGCTCATTGTACATACGCACGCCCCCTGCCTGCCAACGGTTGCTTTCCAAGCGTTCGGTTTTTCCCAAAAGTTTGAGCGGCGAATGTCCCGTAGCATAATAATTGACGGGCGATTCTGCCATTCCGCTCCATTGTTTGGCATAACCTGCGCGAATATCAATGCTTTTATAAGCACCGCAAACGGCAGGATTGATAAGGAAAGCGTTTTGCAGAAAGGGCAAATTGTCTTGCTGTGCTGTTGCCGTATTTGTTAAAAAATTAAACAAGAAGGGCAAGCAAAAAAATACGCCGTAAAGTTTATTCATGCAACATTTTGTTTGGTGAAATAAAAGCCGGCTTTCACGACAAACAAGCGGAAAAAAATTGCTTTTTTCGCCGATAAAGCACACGTCGCAAAGATACGAAAGTTTTGACATTTTCGAAATTATTGTGTGAAAAAATATCGAAAAACCTTGCAAATAATTGATTTCGTTTAGTTTTTCGAAATAAAATAAAAACAAAAAATTAATTTTTCCTTCAAATATTACCGGATTGTTTACAAGTTTAAAAACAGTTTCAATTTTCATACCAAGCGGTATTTTTAGCTGTTTTTTTTACTTTTTTGGGGGCAAAAAAGTGTCAGAGCGCGGCATATTTTTCTAAACAAATTTATCATAATTAGTATTTTTTTTGAATGATAAAATAAGAAACTTTAACTATTTAAGAATCTCTAAATCTTGTATTCAACGTTTTTCGAATCAATTTTGACGATATCAAAAAATGAAAATTGACTTTAAAACAGGCTTCCTCCTTTTGAATCGCGACATTTTAGAAGAAAAATATAAATTTCGCAAAAAACAGGCTGCCTTGCATTTTGATACAAATTTTTTGCTTACAGGAATTTCATTGGTTTATCGTAAGTATTGTGTTAAATATTGTATTTTAATTTTGAAAAAAATCAAATTTGCGCTTTTTTAAAATATAAATTTCAACAAAAGCATAAAACACGAAATATTATTTTAAAAATATGCCATTTGTCTGATTTCGCAGCTTTTTTTAATAAATATGCATATTATTGACCGCACAATTCCATAAAGATATGCCATATTAAGTGTGTTTGAAATTTTGACTACCGATTTTATCAGAGTCTTTGTATCATAATTTTTTAGCCGAAATTTTGGAAAAACAAAAAACTTTATTTATGTTTGTGTGTTTATCAAATTAAACACAAAAAAAGGATTTGTAAAAATTACATTATGGCAATTGGTAACGACATAAGTAAGGAAAAAGGTCTCGTTAAAATTGGAGTATTTTACGACGGCAATTATTTTCTACACGTAAGCAATTATTACAATTACGTACACCCAAGAAAAAAACGATTGAGTATTTCGGGGTTGCATGAATTTTTAAGACATCAAGTTGCTCAAGAAGAAAGCCTTGATGTACGACTTTGTCAAATCGTAGATGCCCACTATTTCAGAGGCAGATTAAGTGCTCAAGAAGCATCACAAAGAGGAAATCAACTTTACAATGACCGTGTTTTTGATGATATTTTGATGTCGGAAGGTGTAATAACTCACTATTTGCCGCTGAAAAATATTTCGGGAAGGCGTGAAGAAAAAGGTATAGATGTTTGGTTAGCACTTGAAGCTTTCGAATTATCTATCTACAAAAGATTCAATGTCATTGTTTTGATAGCTTCTGACGGTGATTATGTTCCCTTAGTTCGCAAACTTAACACGCTCGGCACGCGCGTTATGGTGTTGAGTTGGGATTTTGAATACACGAATGATGACGGTCAAAAAATGGTTACTCGCACTTCGCAAGAGTTGTTAGAAGAGGTGTCTTATCCCGTAACGATGCACGAAATTATTGAGCATCGCGTCAGAAAGAATGAACCGCTTATTAATAATCTCTTTGTTCAGCCTGAATTTACTCCGAGACGCGAGTTTTTTGCGGGTGCGAAAGGAGAGGCAAAGCAAAGTAAAATTTTCAGCATCAAAAACGGTTACGGATTTATTTCTTACCCCCCGAATAATTTATTTTTTCACTACACTGACGTGGTTGATTCCGATTTTAATGAATTATTGCCCGGCGACACGGTCGAATTTGTAATCGGTCGAAACGAGGACAGTCAGGAAGTTGCTAAAAATGTTCGGAAATTGGATTCGGTTTACCCTGCCGCTCCGCAGGCTCGCCCGTTCAATGTCGAATTAGGTATTTGATACAACATTTCATTAATTAAAAAACTTTCAGCCTTGCAAACACACTTGCAGGGCTGTTTTTTGTGCAGCGGTCTATGAAAAAATTATTCTGCCTCTTGTTTTTTGCCCCGATTTTATTTTTTTCGGCATGTAACAAAGAAAATGGTCCGAAAAGAGGTGAAAAAGCCCCCGAAGTTACTTTTGAAACATTAGACGGAAAAAAAATTAATCTCGCCGATTTAAAAGGAAAAATTGTCATGTTGTATTTTTGGGCAGATTGGTGTCCGGCGTGCAAAAAGGAATTTCCGGAAACGCAGCAATATTACAAAAAACTCAAATCCGACGATTTTGAACTGATTGCCGTCAATGTTGGACAAGATAAATCTGTTTCCGAAAAATTTGCCGCAGATTTTGGTGCCGAATTTATCATGGCAACCGATAAGGAAAAAAAAGCCGCAAGCGTTTTCGGTATTGAAGATAAACTGCCTGTTAACTTTTTTATTGACAAAAAAGGTGAAATTATTCGCAGAATTAATGGTTGGACTGACGGCAAGCAAGTTGATGTAATTTTGCATCAAAACCGTTGAAACTGATTTTTTCAAAACAATCTTCAAAAACCGGCAAAATGAAAGAAGAATTTTTGCATTTTATTTGGCAAAATCAATATTTTGATAAAAATGCTCTTGCTTTATCAGACGGCAGAAGTTTGGAAATATTGCACGTCGGCAGCAAAAATACAAACGCAGGAGCGGATTTTACGGGCGTATGCCTTCGTATTGACGGGCAAATCTACGCGGGCGATGCCGAAATTCACAAAGAAGAACAACAGTGGCGCGAGCATCGGCACGGTGAAAATCGCGCTTTTGACCACGTTGTTTTGCATATTGTTTGGTCAGAAAAGCCCGATTTGCACCTCAACGCCGCTAAAATCCCTGTTTTAGCCCTCTCTTCTCGCGTTCCGCACACATTAATTGAAAAATATTCGGCACTTTCGGAAGGTCAGGCAGCCCCTTCTTGTTCGGCTTTTTGGGTGCGCGATGATGTATTTGAGCAGGCGCGACAAACGGCTTTTTCGGTTCGTATCACTGAAAAAATAAGTTTCTATGAAAATAAATTAAATTTTCTTAAAAATGATTGGCTTGCCGTTGCACAGTGGTCAATTTTTAAGGCTATGGGCATGTCGCTCAATGAACAGGCTTTTGAAATGTTGGCAACCGCCTTACCGTATAAAATTTTGCTCAAACATGCCGACAATCCTTTTCAATTAGAGGCTTTATTTTTCGGACAGGCGGGCATGTTGCAAAATTGCGAAGACGAATATCAGGCAAATTTGCAAAAAGAATACCGTTTTTTGGCACAAAAATACTCTTTAAGCCCTGTGGAGGAAAAAATTTGGAAATTTTCAAAAATTCGTCCTGCTGCTTTTCCGAGTTTAAAAATTGCGCATTTAGCAGCTTTGTTCTCCGAAATGAATTTTTTGAATGACTTGCTCCGAATCAAGGAAGTAAGTTATTGGAAAAAGAGGCTTCATGTAACTTTGCCGCCCTATTGGAAAAATCATTATTATTTCGGCAAAAAAAATGAAACAGGCGAAAATTCGGTCGGAGAAAGCAGCATTAATTACTTAATTATCAACGGAATAAACTATCTTCAAGCGGCTTATTCTTTTCGGCAACCCGACAATGATTACGCGGAAATTTCGGCAAATTTTCTTACAAAATTGCCGCACGAAAAAAATCGCATCAGTAAATTATTTTCACAATACCCGCAAAAAAATGCTTTTCATTCGCAAGCCGAGATTGCTTTGCATCGCTATTTTTGTACACCGAAACATTGTTTGTCGTGTCCCGTCGGAACGGCGATTTTGCGCGAAAGTCGTCCGATGTATCCCGAAAAAAACACATAAACCGGCATTATTTTAGCGACATTTAATCAAAACAACAGTAACCATGAAAAATAATTTTTTTGCGGTATTTATTTGCCTTAATTTTTTTCTTTTTTTGACTTCCTTCCAAGCGAAAAAAGCAATTTCTCCCGTTTTTTTCAAGCAAACTGACGTTCTTGATGCCGTTACAGCCGCTTTGAAAACCGGCAATGCAAAAGAAATTATCAAAAATTGCCGCACTCAAATCGAACTCGGCATTGCCGAAAAAAAGCAAAATCTTGCGTCGAGCGATGCGGAGGTGCAACTTAAAAGTTTTTTTGCCAAATATCCGCCTCAAAACTTTGAGTTTGTGCATCAAGGCACATCGCAGGACGGTTTATTTTACGTTATCGGGCGTTATTTTTACAAAGGCGGAGAATTTCAGGTCTATATTTTATTAAAAAAATCAAACGGACAATCCCAAATTGACACGCTTGATTTTTCAAAAGAATAGACCTAATTATTTGAAACGGCTTTTTTTCACTTTAAAAAATGCCAAAGAAGCTTTCAATTTATTCACGGTCGTATTGGCAATGAAGTAAAAATCTCCGCTGCCCGGAATTACTGCGGCATCAAGTAATTCAAAAGGCGAAGAAGATTGCAAAATAAAAACCGTTTCCATTTTGTCGTGCTCACGGTCTAATTTTAAAACCGCTAATTCGTTGGTAAAAGTCGTATAAACGATGAAAACATCGCCGTTGTGCCATAAAAATTTGTAATTCAAATTTCCCGTGCCAAGCCCAACTCGTTTGTAATCAAGGGCGATATTGTCGGCGTTGATGTGAAATTTGTGCGAAATTTCTACTGCCGAAGCGTCCGAATAACCGTAAGTGAGATTGCGCCGTGAAAGCATCGGCGAGCCGTAAATTGAGCAAAAAAATTCTTTTTCAAAACCTTCTAAGGGTGCAATAAAAGATAAATAATGCAATTTTTCACCGATAACACCTGAACCGGGTGTATAAATTTGAAAAATTTCCGGCTGTACGTTTTCATTTTTGTAATCAACAACGGGCTTATAGGTGCAAATTTTCCCTTCCGACAAAAAGGCATTAGGCGCGTGCCAAAGTTTTGTCGTCAAATTACTGCTGAAATTTTGAGCACCTTCATCAAAAATCGCAATGTGTTTGCTTTTTGAGTTTTTGTTGATAAACGAAGTAATGTACCTGCCGTCTGATAATCGAACAATCGGTTTTTCCCAAATAGAATCATAAGAAAAAAGAATACTTTCGTCCGAAAGATTAAAATTTCGCGTTTTTTCTGCTGCCAATTCTCCGTTTTCTTGCTTAATAAAAATTCCGCGAACATTAGAAAAGCCGTAATCGGGTTTTTCGGTTCTTTCCGCGACAAACATAAAATAATGCCCGTCTTTCAGCTCCGCTTTTGACAAAATGACATTGTGTTTATTTACCGGAAGTTTGGGAAAAAGCACATCAACATCTTTAATTTCCCAAATTCGGTCGCCGAATTCATTGTAACATGTGAGGTGTTGCGAAGTGTCTTTTTGCTCGGGAGCGCGTTTAAATTCCATATTTGTGTATTCCAAAAGCGTTTTTCCCTGCTCGTCTACATGAGAAATCTTAAAAAACCACGGCAAACCCGCAATAATTTTTTGAAAATCGACCTCTTTCACGCCTTCGGTGGAATTGCATGAAAAAAGGAGTGAAAACAAAACAAAAACTATTGATAGTTTATTTAACTTTATCATAAACTTTGTATTTAAAGTTGTAGAAAATCCCTAAGGACAATTCGAGTGAGCGCAATTTGATGTCGTCGGGAATGTCGTAATAGTCCAAAGAAAGCATTTCATAGTAGTACGGCTTTTCGATGATATTTGAAAAGCCGCTCAAAAAGCGCAAATCCAAGTTCAAAGTAAGCCTCTTTCGTTTCACCATGATTCCGCCGCCGAAAATTATACCGCTGTTTCGGGTGTGAAAATTTTTTAAATTTTCGTTACTTGTCGAAACAATAGAACTTGAAACAGTGAGTTTTTTTTCCGCACCGATTAAAGTAGAGGTAAAAGCCCCGACCTGCCCGTACACTTTGAAATCCTTCACGCTTAAACGCGCTCGGAATAAGACGGGTAAGGTTAGATAGTTTAATTTTTGATATGATTCCGACACAAGTGTCCCTAAATCGTCGTTGTTTTTGGTCGCAAAAGTTGTTTTGTAATAATAACGGTAACGGTCATAAGAGGGCGAAAAATTGACCGAAAAATACCTGTTGAGATTATATTCGAACTGCAAACCTAAAGTATATCCATAAGTATCGAAGTGAACTTTTTCGCGCGTATCGGAATAACCGTCTTCAAAAATATAGCGGTAAGTGTCGAGATGCTTAACGAAAGTCCTTGTAGTGCCGACTTTTAAGCCAAACATAAGGGTCGGTTGCGCTTCCATTGAGTCAATCGCAAATTTAAGGCGAAGCGGGTCGGCTTCATTCGGCTCATAAAATGGATTCACCCTTAAAAATTTTTTGACGGGTTCTTGAGATTTTGCGTATTGGTCGGTCGAAATATAAGATGAAAAAAGCAAACGCAACCATAAAGATTGTTCAAAACCTGAAAGTTGATTAAAATATTTTTCGCCTTCTTTGGCTTCCAGATAAAAAATCACCGAATCAATCTGCCCGCGGTCGAAAAAATCTTTTGCATTTTTTAGGTATTCAACGGGCGTTGATTGCCCGAAAACGTTTGCGGTCGTAAAAAAAAGCATCAATAAAATTATCAATCTTTTCATGGTTTCGGAATTTAATTGCCTTTGTTATTTGTAGTTAATTTTAGGCTGAATGACATCGCCTTTTTTGAAATAGTTCCAAAAACTTTCAGAAAGTTGATTATTCTGAAGATTTTTGAGTTGGTTTTTCAATTTTTTGTTCAAAATTTGAATATCCACACAACTGAGCTGCACTCGTTTGGAGTCTCCGAAAATCAAATATTGATTTTTTGGGTCAAAATCGAGGGCATAAATGTAAAATTCGTTCTCAAAACTATAGTTCGGCAAACGCTCAATCGGCATTTTTGCTTCATAAAAAGGCGTTAAGTTCCAAACGCTGACAACGGCATCAAGCCCTCCGGAAGCGAGCCATTTTTTGTCGCTGCTTAAAATCAAATTGTGTATCGCGCCGGAGTGTTTGCTCGGCATAATGTCAAAATGCGCCGTGCCCGTAAGCACATAATGCAAAACTTCGCCTTGCCCTGTTCCGATGAGAATGTCCTTTTCGCTTGTCAAAACGACGGAATAAAATGAATAACGGTTGTTTTCAATGATTAATTCAGCAACGGTTTCTTCATTAATGCCGGCATGTTTGAAACGATAAACTCTTCCTGTTTCGGTAATGACAAAAATTGCTTCTTGATTGCTGCCGATTCCGCGCACATTACCTGCGTGTGCAGGCAATTTGAGATGAAAAGCCGTTTCGCTGTCTAATTTCCAATAAATCAACTGATTAATGGAACCTGTCAGCATTGTTTTGTTGTCTTTGAAATGTATTTTTAAGACATCGGACGAGTGTTTCACACGACGCGACGCGCTTAAATCTGTCAAATTGTCATTCTTATATTGCAAAATATTGCCGGTACTTGCCCCGACAATAAGAGCAGATTCGTCAGGTGTAAATTTCATTTCACGCGCAAATCCCTTAATATCAAAGGTTTTCGACAACTCAAATTTAGGATAATTCGCCTCATCTTCCACTAATTTTCCGACAGAAATTTTATTCATGTCAATCGCCAAAGCAATGCTTTTTGAATTGGAAGTGATGGACTTAAATTCTCCCGTCAAACGATTGTTTTTGGTATCTTTTAAGCCTTTGTCATATTTAATTAAGGCTTTTTGCAGGGCATCAAGCGTTTCAATGGGATACTCGCGGTCGTCAGGGTGGTCGCAAGTGCCGTCAATAAGCAAATAGGAGGTGAGTGCCAAAAGTGCTTTTGTTTTTTTAGTTTCCTCATCAAGTGCCTCATAACCAAGCGATTTAAAGGCAAATTCTTTGGAATTGAAAAAATAAAGTTTTTGTAAAGCCTCCTTATTGGCAATGTCGGTTTTTTTCTTGGCAAACTTCGCTTCAAGAGTAGCTTGTTCAGCCAAAATCTTTTGCTTTTCTGCATTATTTTTGGCAATTTCGGCTTCTTTTTGGCGAATTTGAGCGGTATCTCGCGCCATTTTAGCAAGGTGCAGGGCTTCTTGCAAACTTTTTTCTTTTCTTTTGACCTCTTCAAGAGCTTCTTCTGCTTTCAAACGCTGTTCTTCGGCTTCGCGTGCATTGCGAAGGGCAGTTTCGGCATTCTTCTTGGCTTGATTGGCATTATCGGAAGCGATTTTGGCATTTTTCTTTGCTTCCGTTTCATTTTTTTGTGCAATTTCCGCATTTTCTTTGGCGATATTCGATTGCACAAAAGCAACCGCAAAGCCTGCAATCGCAAGCACAAGCAAAACGCCCGCAATCGCGAGGGCAATTTGTGCGTAACGAAGTCTTTTTGCGAGTGTAGCGGCAATTTTAGCTTGCATCGCCTCGGCTGCGGCAATCGCGGCACGGCTTGACTGCAAAAAAAGCAAATGCAAAAAAGTCGGATTGGGAATTTTTTTGGATTTCGGAACCTCCTCCCCTTCCCGATAATTCGGCACATTATCGTCGTAACACGTTTTTAACCACGTTTCGGCTTTTGACAAAGCACTTGCATTGAGCAGGTAATCGGAACTTCTGTTGTTATTTGACCATTCCGTCGCACGGTTTTGCCAAAGTGTATGTTCGGCAACATGCTCTTTATCAACGTCGAGCAGGCGCAAAACGTCCATGAATTGTTTCTGAAAATCAAGCCCGAAAAACGTAACGCCGCGCAATTCAGACAACGCGGGCGGAAAAGTTTTTTTGTCGGTCGCAAGGGCAAACAATGGCAAAATTCGCTTGCCGAATTTTACCGCGTGTTCGAGTTCTTCCAAACAAGCGTGATTGACAACAGATTTTGGGCTGATAACAATGATAAAATCATTTGAATTTTCTATCCCTTTATAGGCTTCTGCTTGAAATTCGGAGGCATTTGCATCGCCGTCATCTTCCTCAAACCACGTTGATTTACCGTTCGCTTGCAACTGCTCGTTCAGCCTTCGCGAAAAATCGCTGTCAGAGGGGGCAAAAGAAATAAAAACATCGGTACCGGTAACACTCGAAAAACTTTCGGCGGCGCGAACAAACTCCTCATGCAGCGGCGTAGGCGGAAAATCCCCCCTTTTTTGTCCGGCTTTCAGCCACACTTTTGCCTTGTCCAAACTGTTTCCGCGCGGCAAAATACTCGCTGTTTGATTGCTTCTTTGCCATTTAAAAGCACGGGCAAGGTAAAGTTTATGTTTGTGAAAATAATCTTTTTCTTGATTAAGTTGATAAATCAAATCAGACATATCCCGCGCAAAGTCGGTTTCGGATTTGTTATCTGTCATGTTAATATATTGAATAACAGAGAGTTGTTTAATTAAAGGCAAGTCATATTGAGAAAAATCCGTCGGCTCAACCAAAATCGGAATGACTTTTTTATTTAATTGATTAGCATATTCAAGCTCTTCAATGCAATAACGAGAGGCAAGCGCGTCGGGCGAAATCAAAAAAACAATAAAATCAGACTGTTCCAAACCGCGATTGATAGCTTCGCCGTAGTCGAGTCCGGGCATAATGTCATGCGTATTCGACCATGTTGTTATCAAATGTCGCGATAAATGTTTTCTGACAAGTTCCTTTTTATCAATGTTTTCTGTAGAATAGGAAATGAAAACATCGGTATATAAATTTTCCGCATTTTTTTTCGATTGACAAAGGTAATCCGCATGTAAATCTGAAATTATGCAGGGCGGCTGTTCGGGTGCGACAAAGTCCGTTTGCATCCATTCTTCGGCTTCTTTGCGTTCGTCGCCTGCCAAAAGATATGTGCCGATGCGGTTATTGCGGTTCCAATTGAGCGACTTTTGCAGCAGTTCCGTGTGTTTTTGAACATAATTTTCCTGCTTCGCCACTACCTTTAATATGCTGTCAATAACGCCGTCAATCGGGTCGATGTCTTTTCCGAATTTCGGCATCGTAAATTTTTGCAAATAATCAACGCTTTCATGCTCGTGCCAAGTGTTTTCGTAAGCGGCTTGCCACTCAAAAAGTGCTTTTACATCGTCCGGCGAAAGTTCTTGCCTGCCGTAAACCCAATCTGTTTTCCCCAAAAGTGCATGGCTGCGGTCTAAAACGTCTTTTTCGGTATTGATTTCAATTCCCTTAATGCCGTAAATTTCATAAAATCCCGACATGACTTTTTTGTCGCCGGGCGAAAGTTCTTTGGCAGGCCAATCAAAAATAGGGATTTGCGCAACAGGAATAATTCTTTTGCCCAAAACTCGCGCATATTCCAATTCTACCAAACAATAAGGCGAAGTCATACAACGCGGTGCCATCACATAAACGAAGTTATGCGCCGACTCTATGCCGTTGCTGATTCGCAAAGAATAATCATCACCGTCGGGGATATTAACTTTATCGAACCAACCTTCAACGCCGCGCAACTTGAATTGTTGATGCAAATAGCCTACAAAAGCAAGGCTTTCTCGTCTGCCGTATGATATAAATAAATCTTTGAACATCTTGGGAATCGCTTTTTTCTGTACCGCCGGAAATTGTTGGTTATTCCTTACTCGCAAATCTATGTACTTTGAAACAAATTAGCAAATTTTTAAAAAATAATCTTCAAATAAGTTTTTACAAAACGTAATTTTTTGCAAAAAAAAGAAGAATTATTTATGTTTTCTGTGCCAAAGTGCTCAAAAATGCTTTGCGCCACAAAATAAAACGCAAAATTACATACAAAGGAGCAAGGATAAAACCGAAAACCGAACCAAAAAATAAGAAAATTAACAGAAAAAAACGAATGATGATTTTTACCGCAATCGTTTTTCCTTTCGGAATATGCCTTCTTAAAGGTGCGTTAAGGTACAAATTGGCAAAAATTACCGCCGAACAAATGCCCAAGACGGGAATAAAACCCATGAAAAAAGCCGTTAAAACAGTCGGAATAAATCGTTTTTCTGTTTGTGCTAAATATTTTTTTCGCTCCTCGTCGCGGCTCAGTATGTCATTTTGACAGTGTCGGCATTTTTTTGAATTATCGGCTTTATTTCCGCAAATGGGGCATCTTTTTTGGGTGAGCAAATGATAAGCGTGTTGGTTTTTGTCAAAAACTTCTGCTTCTTTTTTTTGCCCTAAAATGCCGATTTGGTAAATTTTTTGACTTTCATGCCCGCATTTTGCACAAAAAACTGCGAAAGGCGGATTTTTATGCCCGCAAGAAACACATGAAATTTTTTGTTTTTCTTCTTTTGATGAAATTTTTCTTTGTAAAATAAACAAAATAATTGCAAAAATTGCAAAAAATATCAATGCAAAAATGCCGAAAAACATCAGTATAAAAAAGCCGAAAAAGGCAAATAAATCTTGAAAACTGCTCGCCGTCGTGTGCAAAAATAAATCGCCGTCCTCGTCAATATCCAACAAAAATTCTTCGATTTGCCCTTTCAGCCACGTCAGCACAAAAACACAACACGACATCAAAACAGTGCCCGTATATTCGCCAAAAAAACCTGCGCGGTGAATATTTTTCAAAATACCGATGCTCGTTTCATCTATAAGTTGCGCCGTACTCAAAAAATAAATTAACATTTTGGCGTAAGGCTCAAAACCAATAAAAATGCTTTTTAAATCCGTATTTTTGTCTGCCGCAATCTCTAAAACAGCCAAAACAAACAGTGTCCAAACTACTATCGGTTGCGCCGCGAAACTGCCCGAAACTACTCCCGTAGGCTCAACAAAGGGCATTACATCGGGGTATGTCAGCATAAAAGACATCAAAAATGCCGGCAAAAAGGCGCGGGACGCAAAAAGCGGAATCATGCCGAGTGCTTGAATAAAAAAAGCAGTACTCATGGTATTTTTTTTGAAAATTTTCTTTCCAAAGTTACAAATTTTTATGAAAAACTAAAATATCAGCCGGAAATTCTTCAATGCAGCACAGGCTTAAAAATGCAGAAAAAAATGCTGTTTTGGCTGAAAGGGGCGAAAAAGTAACAGACCGAAATGATAAAAATCCATGCTGATTTTCACCCGCGAATCGGCTGACAAAATGTCAAATGCCGCTTTCATATCAGGCGACCAATAAATGTCATCAATCAAAAGCACTGAATTTTCGTTCAAACAAGGGTAAATGACTTCAAAATAAGACAATAAAGCTGTTTTTTGGTGATTGGCATCTAAAAAAACAAAATCCCAAGTAGTTTCTTTTGCCGTTAATTCGGGGAGGGTTTCGTCGAGATTTCCGACGAAACATTGAATATTAGTTGCATCGCATTTTTCAAAATTCTTTTCGGCAATTTTCGCGATATTCGGACAGCCTTCCGCAGTATAAATTTTTGACGAAGATGAGGCGGCTTTTTGCATCGTTAAGGTGCTTAAACCAAAAGAAGTTCCGAGTTCGAGCAGAGTTTTCGGTTGAAAAAAATCAACTGTTTTAAACAAAAAACGCAATTTTTGTGGCGAAATAAGTGATTTTACGGCTATTTCGGCAACTTTTCGTTCCGCAGGGCGATTTTTCCCCGCACCGAAATCGCTGACCGAAATGCTGTCTTTTCTGCTCAACATTTCACCGCGAAGATTTTCCAAAATGTCAAAATCGTAAAAATATTTCTCCGGCAAAACGGCATTAAAATAAAAATCAAAAACAAACGGAGAATGAATCGCGTTCGGATTTTTGGAGAGCCAAGTATGCCGAAAATAGTGTCGAAGTGCGAAAATAAAGTTATTTTGAAACATTTTTTGAAAATTTTCTTACAAACATTGTTGATTTACCCACTCATAATATTTTTCATTACACTCTGCTTTCGTCCGAATCACACAAGGAATGTCGTAAGGGTGCAATTCGAGCAGCCTTTTTTCGAGCAAAACGGCATTTTCTTGCCGCGTTTTGATGAAGGCAATTGTTTCATTTTCCGCGCACATATTTTCTTGCCACAGAAAAAAACTTTTTGCCGAAACAATGTTTGCACAGGCGATAACGCGCTCATTAATAAGCATTTGAATAATTTTTTGTGCCGAATTTTCATCGGGAAAAGTTGTATATGCCAAGAGTATTTGAGGCTTATTGTCGGAGTGATTGCCCATGTTCCGCAGCTTTATATGATGCCGCAAATTAACAAAACATTTTTTTTGCAAACAAATTGAAACAATCGGCATCAAAGTTGTAAAAAAACATTTTTTCTGCATAAAGCTTGCTTAAAAAAGTTATTTTTGCGCCGTTTTCTTTTTTATTTCTTTTGTTAATTTTAAAAACACATCGTTGCATTTTGCAGCGCAAACAACTTTTCGCTTTCAAATGAAAATAATCCCGCTTTTTATTCTTCTTTTTTTGCATACGTGCATTTCCTTTGCCCAAAATGACCTTTCGGCAAAATTATCTGACAAAAAATGGGGACTTGCGCGCTTTCGCGAAATGCGCGGCTTGGAAGAAGATACACTTTTTTCAGTTAAAAATTGTGAAAAAGAATATCTTTGGCTCTCCTCCGACGGACTTTACGAATACGCAACGGGCGTAAAAATTCGGCAAGGGAAATGGAAATTAACCGCCGATTCTCTGCTTTATCTCTACAAAAAAAATGATAAAATTTTTGTCGTGTTAAAAATTATGAAAGCCGATGCCGAAAATCTTCTTGTTTCGGAAACGCAAAGGCTCAATATTTTCGTGCATGAATACGCGCTTTGCAAAGA